>NZ_JBMDIJ010000007.1:0-203903 GCF_057808595.1 Pseudomonas sp. FG98
AGATGGTTGTTACCCTGATCAAGACCATCGCAATGGAAGAAGGTCTGCGTTTCGCCATCCGTGAAGGCGGTCGTACCGTCGGCGCCGGCGTCGTAGCCAAAATCATCGAGTAATATCGATCGGTTGAAAAAGCCCCCGCTCAGCGGGGGCTTTTTTATTGGGTTGACACCCAATATAGGCGTCTATAGAATCACGCCTCCTTTTAACGGGCGTAGTGCGCCCGGTGGGAATAGCAGCCTGGAGTCTGAAATCCAATGCAAAATCAGCAAATCCGTATCAGGTTGAAGGCATTCGACCATCGCCTGATCGACCAATCTACCCAGGAAATCGTGGAAACCGCGAAACGTACTGGTGCTCAGGTGCGTGGTCCAATTCCACTGCCTACCCGTAAAGAGCGGTTCACCGTTCTGGTCTCTCCGCACGTCAACAAAGACGCGCGCGACCAGTACGAGATCCGTACTCATAAGCGCGTTCTGGACATCGTCCAGCCAACGGATAAAACCGTTGATGCTCTTATGAAGCTTGATCTTGCGGCAGGTGTGGAAGTGCAGATCAGCCTCGGCTAAGACTTGGGTCTTGGTCGTGTAACGCTCTGAAATGGGCGGCCATAGCGGGTGAAAGCCCCGTACACTCATGAGGTTTACAACATGACTATTGGTGTAATCGGTCGTAAGTGCGGTATGACCCGCATTTTCACCGAAGAAGGTGTCTCCATTCCGGTCACGGTCATCGAGATCGAACCGAATCGTGTCACCCAGTTCAAAACTGAAGAAACCGATGGCTACCGTGCAGTGCAAGTCACTGTTGGTGAGCGTCGTGCTTCGCGCGTGACTGCCGCTCAGGCAGGTCACTTCGCCAAAGCGAACGTTGCCGCTGGTCGCGGTGTCTGGGAATTCCGTCTTGAAGAAGGCGAGTACCAGGCTGGCGACTCGATCAATGCTGAACTCTTCGCTGCGGGCCAACTGGTAGATGTTACCGGTCAGTCCAAAGGTAAAGGCTTTGCCGGTACCATCAAGCGCTGGAACTTCCGCGGTCAAGACAATACCCACGGTAACTCCGTTTCCCACCGCGTCCCGGGCTCTATCGGCCAGTGCCAGACTCCTGGTCGTGTATTCAAGGGCAAGAAAATGTCCGGTCACATGGGCGCCGAGCGCGTGACCGTTCAGTCCCTGGAAGTAGTGCGCGTCGACGCTGAACGCAATCTGTTGCTGGTCAAGGGTGCCGTTCCAGGCGCTACTGGCGGTGACGTTGTTGTGCGTCCGGCTGTCAAGGCTCGCGGGTAAGGGGAAGCTGACATGCAACTTAATGTAAATGACGCTCAGGCGATCGAAGTTTCCGAACTGACCTTCGGTGGCGAATTCAACGAGACGCTGGTACACCAAGCAGTCGTGGCCTACATGGCCGGCGGCCGTCAAGGCACCAAGCAGCAAAAGACCCGTTCCGACGTGGCTGGTGGCGGTAAGCGCCCATGGCGTCAGAAGGGTACTGGCCGTGCTCGTGCCGGTACCACTCGTGGTCCGATCTGGCGTGGCGGTGGTGTAACCTTCGCAGCTCGTCCTCAAGATCACTCGCAAAAGCTCAACAAGAAGATGTATCGCGCAGCACTGCGTTCGATCCTCTCCGAGCTGGTGCGTAGCGACCGTCTGGTCGTGGTTCAGGACTTCGCTGTTGAAGCGCCAAAAACCAAAGATCTGCTGAACAAGCTGAACGGCATGGGTCTGAACGACGTTCTGATCGTTTCGGACGCTGTTGATCAGAACCTGTACCTGGCTGCCCGTAACCTGCCGCACGTCGACGTACGTGACGTTCAGGGTACCGATCCAGTCAGTCTGATCGCATACGAGAAAGTGCTGGTCACTGTCTCGGCCGTGAAGAAATTCGAGGAGCTGCTGGGATGAACCAGGAACGCGTATTCAAAGTCCTCCTTGGCCCGCACGTTTCCGAGAAGGCTACCGTTCTGGCTGAGAAAAAAGGCCAGTTCGTATTCAAGGTTGCTACCGACGCAACCAAGCTGGAAATCAAGAAAGCTGTCGAAGGCCTGTTCGGCGTAAAAGTCGAAAACGTGTCGACCGTTAACGTTCTGGGTAAAACCAAGCGTACCGCACGTGGTCTGGGCAAGCGCAATGACTGGAAGAAAGCGATCGTTTCGCTTCAGCCAGGCCAAGATCTCGATTTCAGCAGCAGTGCTGAGTAAGGAAGGGGTGCATCATGGCAATCGTTAAATGCAAACCGACTTCCCCTGGCCGCCGTTTTGTGGTCAAGGTGGTCAACCAGGAGCTGCACAAAGGCGCTCCTCACGCACCGCTGATCGAGAAAAAATCGAAGTCTGGTGGTCGTAACAACAATGGCCGCATCACTACTCGTCACGTTGGTGGTGGTCACAAGCAGCATTACCGTCTGGTCGACTTCCGTCGCAACGACAAGGACGGCATTGCCGCCACTGTCGAGCGTATCGAATACGACCCGAACCGTACTGCTCACATCGCACTGCTGTGCTACGCAGACGGCGAACGCCGCTACATCATCGCCCCTAAAGGCGTGAGTGCTGGCGACCAGCTGATCGCAGGCGCTCTGGCTCCAATCAAGCCAGGCAACTCCCTGCAGCTGCGCAACATCCCAGTGGGTAGCACCGTTCACGGCATCGAACTGAAGCCGGGTAAAGGTGCACAGATCGCTCGTTCCGCTGGTGCTTCGGCTCAGCTGATCGCTCGTGAAGGCGTCTATGTGACCCTGCGTCTGCGCTCTGGTGAAATGCGTAAAGTCCTGGCTGAGTGCCGTGCGACCCTGGGCGAAGTCTCGAACTCCGAGCACAGCCTGCGTTCGCTGGGTAAAGCTGGTGCCAAACGCTGGCGCGGCGTTCGCCCAACCGTTCGTGGTGTTGCCATGAACCCGGTTGACCACCCACATGGTGGTGGTGAAGGTCGTACCTCCGGTGGTCGTCATCCGGTATCGCCATGGGGCTTCCCGACCAAGGGTGCGAAGACCCGTGGTAATAAGCGTACCGACAACATGATCGTCCGTCGTCGCAAGTAACTAGAGGGATACGACAGTGCCACGTTCTCTGAAAAAAGGTCCTTTTATCGATCTTCACCTTCTGAAGAAGATCGAAGTGGCGGCGGAAAAGAACGATCGCAAACCAGTTAAAACCTGGTCGCGTCGTTCGATGATCCTGCCACAAATGGTCGGTTTGACCATCGCCGTACACAACGGTCGTCAACACGTCCCAGTTCTGGTGAACGAAGACATGGTCGGCCATAAACTGGGCGAGTTCGCCGGTACCCGCACCTACCGCGGGCACGTGGCTGACAAGAAAGCCAAGCGTTAAGGGGTAAGGAAATGGAAGTAGCCGCTAAGTTGTCGGGCGCTCGCATCTCCGCCCAGAAAGCCCGCTTGGTCGCCGACCAGATCCGCGGGAAGAAGGTGGGCGAAGCGCTCAACCTGTTGGCTTTCAGCAGCAAGAAAGCTGCTGAAATCATGAAGAAAGTCCTCGAGTCGGCCGTAGCCAACGCCGAGCATAACGAAGGCGCAGACGTTGATGACCTGAAGGTCTCCACCGTTTTCGTCAACGAAGGGCGTTCGCTGAAGCGCATCATGCCGCGTGCCAAAGGCCGCGCTGATCGCATCGTCAAGCGGTCTTGCCATATCACTGTCAAGGTTGCGGACAAGTAACGGAGTCGATCAGATGGGTCAGAAAGTACATCCCACTGGCATTCGCCTGGGAATCGTCAAGGAGCACACCTCCGTCTGGTATGCAGACGGTGCTACTTACGCAGATTACCTGTTGAAGGATCTGAAAACGCGTGAGTACCTCCAAGACAAACTAAAAAGCGCGTCCGTTAGCCGTATCGATATCCATCGTCCGGCTCAAACTGCACGCATCACCATCCACACCGCTCGTCCAGGTATCGTTATCGGGAAGAAAGGTGAAGATGTTGAAAAACTGCGTCAGGACCTGACCAAGCAAATGGGTGTGCCTGTGCACATCAATATCGAAGAGATCCGCAAGCCGGAGCTCGACGGTATGCTGGTTGCTCAGAGCGTAGCTCAGCAGCTGGAGCGTCGCGTAATGTTCCGTCGCGCCATGAAGCGCGCCGTACAGAACGCCATGCGCATTGGTGCCAAAGGCATCAAGATCCAAGTGAGCGGTCGTCTCGGCGGTGCTGAAATCGCACGTACTGAATGGTATCGCGAAGGTCGTGTGCCGCTGCACACCCTGCGTGCCGATATCGACTATGCCACCTACGAAGCTCACACCACTTACGGTGTGATCGGTGTCAAGGTTTGGATCTTCAAAGGCGAAGTTATTGGTGGTCGCCAAGAAGAACTGAAACCACAAGCACCAGCGCCTCGTAAAAAAGCTGCTAAGTAAGGGGTACGCCAAATGTTGCAACCAAAGCGTACAAAATTCCGCAAGCAGATGACTGGCCACAACCGTGGTCTGGCACTGCGCGGTAGCAAGGTCAGCTTCGGCGAATTCGCCCTGAAAGCTGTTGCCCGCGGTCGTCTCACCGCCCGTCAGATTGAGTCCGCGCGTCGTGCGCTGACCCGTCACGTAAAACGTGGCGGTAAAATCTGGATCCGTGTATTCCCGGACAAGCCGGTTACCAAGAAGCCTCTCGAAGTGCGGATGGGTAAAGGTAAGGGTTCCGTTGAGTACTGGGTTGCCCAGATCCAGCCAGGCAAAGTCCTGTATGAGATCGAGGGTGTTTCTGAAGAGCTGGCGCGTGAGGCTTTTGCCCTGGCTGCTGCAAAGCTGCCGCTCGCCACCTCCTTTGTTAAGCGGACGGTGATGTGATGAAAGCGAATGAACTTCGTGAAAAATCAGCACAGCAACTGAACGAGCAACTGCTCGGCTTGCTGCGCGACCAGTTCAATCTGCGCATGCAGAAAGCAACTGGCCAGTTGGGGCAGTCGCACCTGCTCTCGCAAGTTAAGCGTGACATCGCTCGCGTGAAAACTGTGCTCAACCAGCAGGCAGGTAAGTGATCATGGCTGAAGCTGAAAAAACCGTCCGTACGCTGACTGGCCGTGTCGTCAGCGACAAGATGGACAAG
Organism: Pseudomonas sp. FG98; assembly: GCF_057808595.1. NCBI lineage: Bacteria > Pseudomonadati > Pseudomonadota > Gammaproteobacteria > Pseudomonadales > Pseudomonadaceae > Pseudomonas > Pseudomonas sp. FG98. Next base: position 5,055 of record NZ_JBMDIJ010000007.1, read on the forward strand.
ACCATCACCGTTCTGATCGAGCGTCGCGTAAAGCACCCGATCTACGGTAAATACGTTAAGCGTTCGACTAAGCTGCACGCGCACGACGAATCCAACCAGTGCAAGATCGGCGACAAGGTTTCCATCCGTGAAACCCGTCCGCTGGCCAAGACCAAGTCCTGGGCACTGGTTGAAGTTCTCGAACGCGCTGTTGAAGTCTAAGGGCTAAGGGTCGGAGATATTTTATGATTCAGACTCAATCCATGCTCGATGTGGCCGATAACAGCGGCGCTCGTCGCGTCATGTGCATCAAGGTTCTCGGCGGTTCGCACCGTCGTTACGCCGCTATCGGTGACATCATCAAAGTAACCGTCAAGGAAGCAATTCCGCGCGGTAAAGTGAAGAAAGGCCAGGTAATGACCGCTGTTGTGGTCCGTACTCGCCATGGCGTCCGTCGTGCTGACGGCTCCATCATCCGCTTTGATGGCAACGCTGCTGTTCTGCTGAACAACAAGCAAGAGCCGATCGGCACCCGTATCTTTGGGCCAGTGACCCGTGAACTTCGTACCGAGAAGTTCATGAAGATCGTCTCGCTCGCCCCAGAAGTGCTGTAAGGAGATCCGACATGCAAAAGATTCGTCGTGACGACGAGATCATCGTGATCGCCGGCAAAGACAAAGGTAAGCGCGGTAAGGTGCTGAAGGTTCTCGCTGACGACCGTCTGGTCGTTGGTGGGATCAACCTGGTGAAGCGTCATACCAAGCCTAACCCGATGTCGGGCGTACAAGGCGGTATCGTCGAGAAAGAAGCGCCACTGCACGCTTCCAACGTCGCCATTTTCAACGGCGAAACCAACAAGGCTGACCGCGTTGGTTTCAAAGTAGAAGACGGCAAAAAAATTCGTGTCTTCAAGTCGACCCAAAAAGCGGTTGATGCTTGAACACTGCTAGGTAGAAGACCATGGCACGACTGAAAGAGATTTATCGGAAGGAAATCGCTCCCAAGCTTAAGGAAGAACTTAAGCTGGCGAACGTGATGGAAGTTCCGCGCGTTACCAAGATCACCCTGAACATGGGTCTGGGCGAAGCTATCGGCGACAAGAAAGTCATCGAGCACGCTGTTGCCGACCTGGAAAAGATCACCGGCCAGAAAGCTGTTGTGACCTTCGCCCGGAAATCCATCGCTGGCTTCAAAGTCCGTGAAGGTTGGCCGATTGGCGTCAAAGTCACCCTGCGCCGTGACCGTATGTACGAGTTCCTGGACCGCCTGCTGGCGATCTCCCTGCCTCGGGTTCGCGACTTCCGCGGCCTTAATGCCAAGTCCTTCGATGGTCGTGGCAACTACAGCATGGGCGTGAAAGAGCAGATCATCTTCCCGGAAATCGACTACGACAAGATCGATGCTCTCCGCGGTCTGGACATTACCCTGACCACCACTGCTCGTACGGATGACGAAGGTCGCGCCCTGCTGCGTGCTTTCAAATTCCCGTTCCGCAACTGATTGGAGTAGGAAAATGGCCAAGAAGAGCATGAAAAACCGCGAGCTGAAGCGTCAGCTCATGGTCGCTAAATACGCCAAGAAGCGTGCTGAGCTGAAAGCAACCATCGTCGATCTGAACGCAAGTCCAGAAGAGCGTTTTGCTGCTGTCGTAGCTCTGCAGAAGCAACCACGTGACGCCAGCGCTTCGCGCCTGCGTAACCGTTGCCGCCTCACCGGTCGTCCACACGGCGTTTACCGCAAGTTCGGCCTCGGCCGTAACAAGCTGCGTGAAGCAGCAATGCGCGGTGACGTTCCAGGTCTGGTCAAGGCCAGCTGGTAAGGCGTACCGGCAGCGATCAGGTGGCGGAGGAGTGATCTTCCGACCACCGGTGATCTTGCATCGAAACAAGCCCCTTTTGGGGCTTGTTTCGTTTTGGGGATGTGTCTAGAATGACCGGCTCACCTGAGCCCGGGTTTTTCTCGCGTGTCTTCAGGTGATAGTAGTAGCCGAAAGGCTAATTTTTTTGTGTATCAGGAGCGTCTAGCCCATGAGTATGCAGGACCCGTTAGCGGACATGCTAACTCGCATCCGTAATGCCCAGATGGCTGAAAAGTCCGTCGTAAGCATGCCTTCTTCGACTCTGAAGGTTGCGGTCGCCAAAGTTCTGAAGGACGAAGGTTACATCGCTGGTTACCAGGTAACTACCGATGCCAAGCCATCGCTCTCCATCGAGCTGAAATACTTCGAAGGCCGTCCGGTCATCGAGGAAGTCAAGCGCGTAAGCCGTCCTGGCCTGCGTCAGTACAAGTCCGTCGAAGAACTGCCGAAAGTACGTGGCGGTCTGGGCGTGTCTATCGTCTCCACCAACAAAGGTGTGATGACTGATCGTGCTGCGCGTGCTGCCGGTGTTGGCGGCGAAGTTCTCTGCACAGTGTTCTAAGGGGGGATAAGCATGTCTCGCGTCGCTAAGAACCCCGTTAAGCTGCCAGCCGGTGTCGAAGTCAAATTCGCCGGTCAACAGCTTTCGGTGAAGGGTGCCAAGGGCACTCTCGAACTGAATGTTCACTCGTCCGTAGAAGTGATCGAAGAAGCTGGTGAGCTGCGTTTCGCTGCTCGCAACGGCGATCAACAAACCCGCGCTATGGCCGGTACTACCCGTGCCCTGGTAAACAACATGGTCCAGGGCGTAAGCCAAGGCTTCGAGCGCAAGCTCCAGCTGGTCGGTGTTGGTTACAAAGCACAGGCCAAAGGCAACGTGCTGAACCTGGCGCTCGGCTTCTCGCATCCAGTGGATTACGAACTGCCAGCCGGTATCACCGCTGAGACCCCTAGCCAGACCGACATCCTGATCAAGGGTATCGACAAGCAGCTGGTAGGTCAGGTGGCCGCTGAAATCCGCGACTTCCGTCCACCAGAGCCTTACAAAGGCAAGGGTGTGCGTTACGCGGACGAAGTAGTCCGTCGTAAAGAAGCCAAGAAGAAGTAGGGCATAGCAAATGACCGACAAAAAAGTTACTCGTCTGCGTCGCGCTCGCAAAGCACGCCTGAAAATGCACGATCTCGAAGTCGTGCGTCTGTGCGTGTTCCGCTCCTCGCAGCACATCTACGCCCAGGTCATCTCGGCCGACGGCAGCAAAGTCCTGGCCAGCGCCTCGACTTTGGACAAAGAACTGCGTGATGGCGCCACTGGCAACATCGACGCGGCCACTAAGGTTGGCAAGCTGGTAGCTGAGCGTGCGAAAGCCGCCGGTGTATCTCAAGTTGCCTTTGACCGTTCCGGCTTCAAGTACCATGGTCGCGTGAAAGCGCTGGCTGATGCTGCTCGTGAAGGCGGGCTGGAGTTCTAAGTTATGGCAAATAACGATCAAAAGCGCGACGAAGGCTACATCGAGAAGCTGGTTCAGGTTAACCGCGTTGCCAAGACCGTAAAAGGTGGCCGTATCTTCACCTTCACCGCGCTGACCGTGGTAGGTGATGGTAAGGGTCGTGTTGGCTTTGGCCGTGGCAAATCGCGCGAAGTACCTGCTGCGATCCAGAAAGCCATGGAAGCCGCTCGCCGCAACATGATTCAGGTTGACCTGGACGGCACTACTCTGCAGTACGCCACCAAGTCCGCCCATGGCGCGTCGAAGGTCTACATGCAGCCTGCTTCCGAAGGTACCGGTATCATCGCCGGTGGCGCGATGCGTGCCGTCCTGGAAGTTGCTGGCGTTCAGAACGTCCTGGCCAAGTGCTATGGCTCGACCAACCCGGTAAACGTGGTTCACGCCACCTTCAAGGGTCTGAAGGCTATGCAATCTCCTGAGTCCATTGCTGCCAAGCGTGGCAAGAGCGTTGAGGAGATTCTCTGATCATGGCTACCGTTAAAGTAACGCTGATCAAAAGCACCGCCGGCCGCCTGCCTAACCACAAGCTGTGCGTTAAGGGTCTGGGGCTGCGTCGCATCGGTCACACTGTAGAAGTCCAGGATACTCCCGAGAATCGCGGGATGATCAACAAGGCTTACTACATGCTGCGCGTCGAGGGTTAATCGATGAAACTCAATGATCTGAGTCCAGCGCCGGGTTCCCGTCGCGAGAAGCATCGTCCGGGTCGTGGTATCGGTAGTGGTTTGGGCAAGACTGGTGGCCGTGGTCACAAAGGTCAGACCTCCCGCTCCGGTGGCACCATCGCTCCAGGCTTTGAAGGCGGTCAACAGCCGCTGCACCGTCGTCTGCCGAAGTTCGGCTTCGTTTCCCTGAAAGCCATGGACCGCGCTGAAGTGCGTCTGTCCGAACTGGCCAAGGTGGAAGGCGACGTGATCACCGTTCAGTCCCTGAAGGACGCCAACGTGATTAACCAAAACGTACAGCGTGTGAAAATCATGCTGTCCGGCGAAGTTACTCGCGCGGTCACCATCAAGGGCATCGCAGCCACCAGGGGTGCGCGTGCGGCTATCGAAGCAGCTGGCGGCAAGTTCGAGGAATAAATGGCTAAGCAAGGTGCTCTCTCTTCGCTCGGCAAAGGCGGGATGTCTGAACTTTGGGCTCGTCTGCGTTTTCTGTTCCTGGCGATTATCGTCTATCGGATAGGTGCGCATATCCCAGTTCCAGGTGTTAACCCGGACCGGCTGGCGGAACTGTTTCGACAGAATGAGGGGACCATTCTTAGCTTGTTCAACATGTTTTCCGGTGGCGCGCTGGAGCGCATGAGCGTATTTGCATTGGGGATCATGCCGTACATTTCGGCTTCGATCATCATGCAGCTCATGACCGCGGTCAGCCCGCAACTGGAGCAGTTGAAGAAGGAAGGTGAATCTGGCCGTCGCAAGATCAGCCAGTACACCCGCTACCTCACCGTTATCCTGGCGTTGGTCCAGGCCACTGGCATGTCCATTGGTCTGGCCGGTCAGGGCGTGGCGTTTTCTGCAGGCTTCGGCTTCCATTTCGTTGCGGTGTCCACTTTCGTGGCCGGCGCGATGTTCATGATGTGGCTGGGCGAGCAGATCACGGAGCGCGGTGTGGGCAACGGTATCTCGATGCTTATTTTCGCAGGTATCGTTGCCGGTCTTCCGAGAGCAATCGGGCAGTCTTTCGAGTCTGCACGCACAGGCGATATCAACATCTTCGCCTTGGTCGCTATCGGTCTGCTGGCAGTAGCGATTATCGGCTTTGTGGTGTTCATCGAGCGTGGTCAGCGTCGTATTGCTGTTCACTACGCCAAGCGTCAGCAGGGCCGCAAGGTCTTCGCTGCGCAGACGAGCCACTTGCCGCTTAAAGTGAACATGGCTGGTGTTATCCCGGCCATTTTCGCAAGCAGCATTCTGCTGTTTCCGGCTTCGCTGGGTTCCTGGTTCGGCCAGTCCGAAGGTTTGGGCTGGTTGCAGGATGTCGCGCAGTCGATCGCTCCTGGTCAGCCGTTGAACATTTTGCTGTTTAGTGCAGGGATCGTTTTCTTCTGCTTCTTCTACACAGCTCTGATGTTCAATCCGAAGGACGTAGCGGAAAACCTTAAGAAGTCCGGTGCCTTTATTCCGGGCATCCGTCCTGGTGAGCAGTCTGCGCGCTACATTGATGGCGTTCTGACTCGTCTGACCATGTTCGGTGCTCTTTATATGACGGCCGTCTGCTTGCTTCCCCAGTTCCTGGTGGTGGCTGCAAACGTTCCGTTCTACCTTGGCGGGACCTCGTTGCTGATTGTGGTAGTGGTTGTGATGGACTTTATGTCCCAAGTACAATCGCACCTCGTTTCGCACCAGTACGAATCCCTGATGAAGAAAGCCAACCTGAAAGGCTACGGTGGCAGCGGTCTGCTGCGCTGAAACCCCTAAGGTTCGAGGAGTTGGTGATGAAAGTTCGTGCATCGGTGAAAAAACTGTGCCGTAACTGCAAGATTATTCGCCGCGAAGGTGTCGTTCGAGTAATTTGCAGCGCGGAACCACGTCACAAGCAGCGCCAAGGCTGAGTGTGATTTGTGCTTCAAACCCAGCAGCTAGTGTGCTGCTGGGTTGATTAATTGTTTCTACAGCGATATTATCTCGCGCCCTATTTCTTGGCTTCCGGGGCGTAGGTAGCTGTCAATTGGAGTCCCACTGAATGGCCCGTATTGCAGGCGTTAACATTCCAGATAACAAGCATACTGTTATCTCGCTGACCTACATCTATGGTGTTGGTCGCACTACTGCACAGAAAATCTGTGCAGACACTGGGGTAAACCCAGCCGCTAAGATCAAGGATCTGAGCGACGAGCAGATTGAACAGCTGCGTGGCGAAGTTGCGAAGTTCACCACTGAAGGTGACCTGCGTCGTGACATCAACATGAAAATCAAGCGTTTGATGGACCTGGGCTGCTACCGCGGTCTGCGCCATCGTCGGGGTCTGCCAGTACGCGGTCAGCGTACCAAGACCAATGCCCGTACCCGTAAGGGTCCGCGTAAGCCGATCCGCAAGTAATCGCACCAGCGAATCGACAGGAATTTAGACATGGCAAAACCTGCTGCTCGTCCTCGTAAAAAAGTCAAAAAGACAGTGGTTGATGGCATCGCCCACATCCACGCGTCTTTCAACAACACCATCGTGACCATCACCGATCGTCAAGGTAACGCTCTGTCCTGGGCTACCTCCGGCGGTTCGGGTTTCCGTGGTTCCCGCAAATCGACCCCGTTCGCTGCTCAGGTAGCTGCTGAACGTGCTGGTCAAGCTGCGCTGGAATATGGCCTGAAAAACCTCGACGTCAACGTCAAGGGTCCAGGTCCAGGTCGTGAATCCGCTGTTCGTGCACTGAACGGCTGCGGCTACAAGATCGCCAGCATCACCGACGTGACGCCAATCCCGCATAACGGGTGCCGTCCGCCGAAGAAGCGTCGCGTGTAATCAGGAGACAGATAAATGGCACGTTACATTGGTCCAAAATGCAAACTGTCTCGTCGTGAAGGCACCGACCTGTTCCTGAAGAGCGGCGTTCGCGCTCTGGAATCGAAGTGCAACATCGAAGCAGCCCCAGGTATCCACGGTCAGCGCCGTGGCCGTCAGTCCGACTACGGCACCCAGCTGCGCGAGAAGCAAAAAGTCCGTCGTATCTACGGCGTTCTCGAGCGTCAATTCAGCGGTTACTACAAGCAGGCAGCGGCCAAGAAAGGCGCTACCGGCGAAAACCTGCTGCAACTGCTCGAATGCCGTCTGGATAACGTCGTTTACCGTATGGGCTTTGGCGCTACTCGTGCCGAATCCCGTCAGCTGGTTTCGCACAAAGCGATCAGCATCAACGGCAAGACTGTAAACGTTCCGTCCTACCAAGTTCGTCCGGGTGACGTGGTCGCAGTTCGCGAGAAATCGCTGAACCAGCTGCGCATTGTTCAAGCCCTTGAACTGTGTGCTCAGCGTGGCCGCGTTGAGTGGGTTGACGTGGACGCTGCCAAGAAGTCGGGCGTTTTCAAGAACGTTCCTGCTCGCAGCGACCTGTCTGCCGACATCAACGAAAACCTGATTGTCGAGCTCTACTCCAAGTAAGGGCTAGAAAATAGGTGCATCCATGCAGATTTCGGTAAATGAGTTCCTGACGCCCCGCCACATCGATGTGCAGGTCGTCAGTCCAACCCGCGCTAAAATCACGCTCGAGCCTCTCGAGCGTGGTTTCGGCCATACCCTGGGCAACGCGCTGCGCCGCATCCTGTTGTCCTCCATGCCTGGCTGTGCAGTAGTCGAGGCCGAGATCGACGGTGTACTCCACGAGTACTCCGCGATCGAAGGTGTACAGGAAGACGTCATTGAAATCCTGTTGAACCTGAAAGGCCTGGCTATCAAACTGCACGGTCGTGACGAAGTTACGCTGACCTTGTCGAAGAAGGGTTCGGGGGTGGTTACCGCTGCCGATATTCAGCTGGATCATGATGTCGAGATCGTTAATCCCGATCACGTAATCGCTAACCTGGCGTCCAACGGCGCCCTGAACATGAAGCTCACCGTAGCTCGTGGTCGTGGTTATGAACCGGCCGATTCGCGTCAGAGCGATGAAGACGAAAGCCGCAGCATCGGTCGCTTGCAGCTCGACTCTTCGTTCAGCCCGGTTCGCCGTATCGCATACGTGGTGGAAAACGCCCGTGTCGAGCAGCGCACCAACCTGGACAAGCTGGTTATTGATCTGGAAACCAACGGTACCCTGGATCCTGAAGAGGCTATCCGTCGTGCTGCAACCATCCTGCAACAGCAGCTGGCTGCATTCGTCGACCTCAAAGGTGACAGCGAGCCCGTGGTAGTCGAGCAGGAAGACGAGATCGATCCGATCCTGCTTCGCCCAGTTGACGATCTGGAATTGACCGTACGTTCGGCCAACTGCCTGAAGGCGGAGAACATCTACTACATTGGTGACCTGATCCAGCGCACCGAAGTAGAGCTGTTGAAGACTCCGAACCTCGGCAAGAAGTCCCTGACTGAAATCAAGGACGTTCTGGCTTCCCGTGGTCTGTCCCTCGGCATGCGCCTCGACAACTGGCCGCCTGCAAGTCTTAAGAAAGACGACAAGGCGACTGCCTGATCGTCGTAATCACCGAACGTAGTGTTTGGTAAGGAATGAATCATGCGTCATCGTAAAAGTGGACGTCACCTGAGCCGTACCAGCTCTCACCGCAAAGCCATGTTCCAAAACATGGCGGTGTCGCTGATCGAGCACGAGCTGATCAAGACCACCCTGCCAAAAGCCAAGGAGCTGCGTCGCGTTGCCGAGCCGCTGATCACCCTGGCCAAGGAAGACAGCGTAGCTAACCGTCGTCTGGCTTTCGACCGTACTCGTTCGAAAGAAGCCGTTGGTAAGCTGTTCAACGATCTGGGCAAGCGCTATGCCACCCGTCAGGGCGGCTACCTGCGTATCCTCAAGTGCGGTTTCCGCGCTGGCGATAACGCACCTATGGCGTACGTCGAGCTGGTTGATCGTCCAGTCGGTGGCTCGGTAGAAGCCGCTGAGTAAGACGAACAGTCTTCTACAAGAAACCGGGCCTAGTGCCCGGTTTTTTGTTTTCTGCTGTTCGAGAATGAAAAACACTCTTGCGCTCTAGTGGAAATGCTAAGAAGAACTCACCTCATTTGGCGGGTTTTTCAATGAAAATCACTACTGTTCGCCCACTTTTTTGCATGTTTTTGCGCAATTCACAGTGACCTCCCGGTCATCCTGGTTCAAACTATGGACTTTCAAACAGGGAGATGCGGGACGATGCAAGGTCACCCGGACGTAATCGACTACCTCAACACGTTGCTGACGGGCGAACTGGCGGCACGCGATCAGTATTTCATCCACTCGCGCATGTACGAGGACTGGGGCTTCAGCAAGCTCTACGAACGTATCAACCACGAGATGGAAGAAGAGGCGCAACACGCCGATGCCCTGATTCGCCGCATCCTCATGCTCGAAGGCACTCCACGCATGCGTCCGGACGACCTGGATGTCGGTACCAGCGTTCCGGACATGATCGCCGCAGACCTGCGCCTGGAGTACAAGGTCCGCGCTGCACTGTGCAAAGGCATCGAGCTGTGCGAACTGCACAAGGACTACATCAGCCGCGACATCCTGCGCCTGCAACTGGCGGACACCGAGGAAGATCACACTTACTGGCTGGAGAAGCAGCAAGGCCTGATCAAATCCCTGGGTCTGGAAAACTACCTGCAATCGCAGATGTAATTTTCGACGCAAAACAAAAAGCCCCTGTCGTGATGAGTGACAGGGGCTTTTTCATGAACGTTGCCGTCAGGCTCGATCACGCTCCAGCAACGGTTTCAGATAGTACCCGGTGTGCGACTGTTCCATCTTCGCCAGTTCTTCCGGTGTACCACAGGCGATGATCTGACCACCTTTGGAGCCGCCCTCCGGACCAAGGTCCACCAGCCAGTCAGCAGTCTTGATCACATCAAGGTTGTGCTCGATCACCACCACGGTGTTGCCGTGGTCGCGCAGGCGATGCAGTACGTCAAGCAACTGCTGGATATCCGCGAAGTGCAGGCCGGTGGTCGGCTCGTCGAGGATGTAAAGGGTCTTGCCGGTATCGCGCTTGGACAGCTCGCGAGAGAGTTTGACCCGCTGCGCCTCGCCCCCAGACAGAGTTGTCGCCGACTGCCCGAGCTTGATGTAGGACAAGCCCACATCCATCAACGTCTGCAGCTTGCGCGCCAGTGCCGGCACTGCATCGAAGAACTCCCGGGCTTCCTCGATGGTCATTTCCAGGACTTCGTGGATGTTCTTGCCCTTGTACTTGATCTCCAGGGTCTCGCGGTTGTAGCGCTTGCTCTTGCACACATCGCAGGGCACGTAGATGTCCGGCAGGAAGTGCATCTCCACCTTGATCAGGCCGTCACCCTGGCACGCCTCGCAGCGACCCCCTTTGACGTTGAAGGAGAAGCGCCCCGGGCCATAGCCGCGGGAGCGGGACTCGGGCACCCCGGAGAACAGCTCGCGAATCGGCGTGAACAGCCCGGTATAGGTCGCCGGGTTGGAGCGTGGCGTGCGGCCGATCGGGCTCTGGTCGATATCCACCACCTTGTCCAGGTGCTGCAGACCGTCACAACTGTCGTGAGCGGCTGCTTCCAGGGTGGACGCGCCATTCAGCGCAGTCGCCGCCAGCGGGAACAGCGTGTTGTTGATTAAGGTCGATTTGCCCGAACCGGAAACCCCGGTCACGCAGGTCAGCAGCCCGACCGGAATCTCCAGGTTGACGTTTTGCAGGTTGTTCCCGCGCGCGCCCTTGAGCTTGATCGACAGCTTCTTGTTGCGCGGTGTGCGCTTGGCCGGCACGACGATCTTCTTGCGCCCGGACAGGTACATGCCGGTCAACGAATCAGGGTGAGCCATGACCTCTGCCGGTGAACCCTCGGCAACGATCTGTCCACCGTGCACGCCAGCGCCGGGGCCGATATCCACCACATAGTCGGCCAGGCGGATCGCGTCTTCGTCGTGCTCGACCACGATCACCGTGTTGCCGATATCGCGCAGGTGATTGAGGGTAGCCAGCAGACGATCGTTGTCGCGCTGATGCAGGCCGATGGACGGCTCGTCCAGGATGTACATCACCCCCACCAGGCCGGCGCCGATCTGACTCGCCAGACGGATACGCTGGGCTTCGCCACCGGACAGGGTGTCGGCGCTGCGATCCAGGGTCAGGTAATCGAGACCGACGTTCACCAGGAACTGCAGACGCTCGCAGATTTCCTTGAGAATCTTGTCGGCAATTTCGCCACGGCGACCTGTCAGCTTGAGTCCGCCGAAGTAATCGCTGGCCTCGCCGATCGGCAGGCCGGTGACTGCCGGCAGGGTCTTCTCGCCTACCCACACGTGCCGCGCCTCGCGGCGCAGGCGGGTGCCGCGGCAGTCCGGGCATGGCTGGGTGCTGAGGAACTTGGCCAGCTCCTCGCGCACGGTGGCGGACTCCGTCTCGCGGTAGCGCCGCTCCAGATTCGGCACGATGCCTTCGAAGGGGTGCGAGCGTTTGACGATATCGCCGCGGTCATTGAGGTATTTGAAGTCGACGTTCTGGTTGCCACTGCCGTGCAGGATGGTCTTCTGCTGGTCCGCAGGCAGCTCACCGAACGGCATTTCCAGGCTGAAGCCAAAATGCGCAGCCAGCGAACCGAGCATCTGGAAGTAATAGACGTTACGCCGGTCCCAGCCGCGAATCGCGCCCTCGGCCAGGGTCAGTTCGGCGTTGACCAGGCGTTTCACGTCGAAGAACTGCTTGACCCCCAGGCCATCGCAGGTCGGGCAAGCACCGGCCGGGTTGTTGAAGGAAAACAGCTTGGGCTCGAGTTCGCTGATCGCATGGCCGCAGATAGGGCAGGCGAAGCGCGCGGAGAAGATCATCTCTTCGCCGGGCTCATCGTCCATAGGTGCGACCAGGGCGATGCCGTCAGCCAGGTTCAGCGCGGTCTCGAAGGATTCGGCCAGGCGCTGCTGGAGGTCGGCACGGACCTTGAAGCGGTCGACCACCACATCGATGCTGTGCTTCTTCTGCTTGTCGAGCTTGGGCAACTCGTCCAGTTCGAACAGCTTGCCGTTGACCCGGGCACGTACGAAGCCCTGGGCGCGCAGCTCCTCGAACACCGCCAGGTGCTCGCCCTTGCGTTCGCGTACCACAGGGGCCAGCAACATCAGCTTGCTGCCCTCCGGCTGGGCCAGGACCAGGTCGACCATCTGGCTGACGGTCTGCGCCTCCAGCGGGATGTCGTGATCCGGGCAGCGCGGGGTACCTACACGGGCGTAGAGCAGACGCAGGTAGTCGTAGATCTCGGTGATGGTGCCGACGGTAGAGCGAGGGTTGTGCGAGGTAGATTTCTGCTCGATGGAGATCGCCGGCGACAGGCCCTCGATGGTGTCGACGTCAGGCTTTTCCATCATCGACAGGAACTGCCGAGCATAGGCCGACAGCGACTCCACATAACGCCGCTGGCCCTCGGCGTACAGGGTATCGAAGGCCAGGGATGACTTGCCCGAACCGGACAGGCCGGTGATCACGATCAACTTGTCGCGGGGCAGGGTCAGGTCGATGTTCTTCAGGTTGTGGGTACGCGCCCCACGGATCAGGATCTTGTCCACTACGGCCTCGCTCGGCGGGCTTAAACGCAGAAGTATACGGCTCGTCGCCAGTACGCGGCAAAGCGTCGCGTAGATGCCGTTAACCGATGGGACTGGTAGAATCGCCGCCGGTTCACACGAGGTTTATCCATGCACGATCCCCACAGCGAACGCATGAGCGGCAGCGAAACCCGCGCCGCAGGCGGTCTGGCCCTGGTGTTCGCCTTCCGTATGCTGGGCATGTTCATGGTCCTGCCGGTACTGGCTACCTATGGCATGGACCTGGCCGGCGCGACACCGGCACTGATCGGTTTGGCCATTGGCGCCTACGGTCTCACCCAGGCGGTGTTGCAGATTCCCTTCGGGATCATCTCCGACCGCATTGGCCGGCGCCCGGTGATCTACCTGGGCCTGGTGATCTTCGCGCTGGGGAGTGTGCTGGCGGCGCAGGCCGATTCGATCTGGGGCGTGATCGCCGGACGCATCCTGCAGGGTGCAGGGGCGATTTCCGCGGCGGTGATGGCGTTGCTCTCGGACCTTACCCGTGAGCAGCACCGGACCAAGGCCATGGCCATGATCGGCATGAGCATTGGCCTGTCGTTCGCCGTCGCCATGGTTGTCGGGCCGTTGCTGACCCGTACCTTCGGTCTGTCGGGGCTGTTCCTGGCGACGGCGGCGCTGGCGCTGGTCGGTATCGCTCTGATCGCGTTCGTGGTGCCTGCCTCCAACACCCAGTTGCATCATCGCGAGTCCGGCGTGGCCAAGCAGGCCCTCGGTCCGACCCTGCGCCATCCCGACCTGCTGCGCCTGGACGTGGGCATCTTCGTCCTCCACGCGATTCTCATGGCCAGCTTCGTTGCCTTGCCACTGGCGTTCGTCGAGCGCGGCGGCTTGCCCAAGGAAGAGCACTGGTGGGTGTACCTGACGGCCTTGCTGATTTCATTCTTCGCAATGATTCCGTTCATTATCTATGGTGAGAAAATGCGCAAGATGAAACGTGTCCTTCTGGGCGCGGTCAGTGTCTTGCTGCTGACGGAGCTGTTCTTCTGGGAGCTGGGGAACAGCCTGTCGGCACTGGTGATTGGAACCGTCATCTTCTTCACCGCCTTCAACCTGCTGGAAGCGTCGCTGCCGTCGCTGATCAGCAAGGTGTCGCCGGCAGGCGGCAAGGGCACGGCGATGGGGGTGTATTCCACCAGCCAGTTCCTCGGAGCGGCACTGGGCGGGATTCTCGGGGGCTGGCTGTTCCAGCATGGTGGGCTGACCACGGTATTCCTCGGCTGCGCCGCTTTGTGCGGGCTCTGGCTCGTGGTTGCTGTTACCATGAACGAACCACCTTATGTAACAAGCCTGCGCATGCCGCTGTCGCCCGAGGCGCTGCGCGAAGCAGGCTTGTCCGAGCGCCTTAAGGCCGTGCCGGGTGTGACCGACGCAGTGGTGGTGGCTGATGAAGCTGCCGTCTACATCAAACTTGATACACAAATTTTGGATCGCTCGACCCTGGAGCGCCTGGTCAATCCGGCGCCTGCGGCGAGTGAAGCCTAGGAGAACGTTATGGCCCGTGGGGTTAACAAAGTCATTTTGGTCGGCACCTGTGGCCAGGATCCTGAAGTTCGCTACCTGCCGAACGGTAACGCTGTCACCAACCTGAGCCTGGCCACCAGCGAGCAGTGGACCGACAAGCAGACCGGCCAGAAGGTCGAGCGCACCGAATGGCACCGCGTATCGATGTTCGGCAAGGTCGCCGAGATCGCCGGTGAGTACCTGCGCAAGGGTTCCCAGGTCTACATCGAAGGCAAGCTGCAGACCCGCGAGTGGGAAAAGGACGGCATCAAGCGCTACACCACCGAAATCATCGTCGACATGCAAGGCACCATGCAGCTGCTCGGTGGCCGTCCGCAGAACCAGGACGGCGGTGCACCACGCGACAACTACAACCAGGCGCCCCAGGCACCACGCCAGCAGGCTCCGCGTCCGCAACAGGCTCCACAGCGTCCGGCTCCTCAGCAGCCAGCGCCGCAGCCGGCTCCGGACTTCGACAGCTTCGATGACGATATTCCGTTCTGACCTGTAGCTCTCGAAACGAAAATCCTAAAACCCCGCGAGTGTTTCTCGCGGGGTTTTTTGTTGGGCGGAGATATCAGTTGTGGTCTTTCTTTATGTGAAAAATACTTTTTACCTGTAGGAAGGTTCAGTGTTTTTTGTGCGCGGTTTCCTGATTTTAATAGGCGTACTTTCTCTAGAACTAATTGGGATCATTTCATTGTAGGATCGCGTCTTTTTTACAGGTTGAAAGCAATGAAAAAAGATGATGTCGCCAACATAAAAAAGATGTCGATTAAAGTTCCTGGAAGTGGCAAGGAATTTGGAGTCGATGGATTCGCCGGCGCATATGAGGATTTCCTTGATGAAAAACCATCCAGAAGACCTCAGCAGGATTCTTCTGGTGTGCTCGTTATGATGTTGGGAGCCATCGTGACGTTAGTCGGTTTTTCCAGCGTGCTATTTGATTTTGGCTCATCTGATGGCGCCAGAATCTTGGGTGCTGTCGGCGCTCTGGTGACTATCGCTGGGGCGAAGTTACAACGGGATGCGAGGGGCGTCTCTCCCGAGCAGTTCTTCTCCAGTGCATATGACCCCATTGGAGAGGATGGGCTGCGGTTAGGAGAGACTTGCTTTGAATATTTGGGTGAAAGCCGCTTTCTAGTCAGGTAATGACTCACTGTCTAGGACAAGACATCATCTCTATCCTGAAAAGGATATTTTTACAATTTCAGACTGAGGGCTTCAATTTCCGATGGCAATGATATTCAGGTGAAGGTCAATTGCACGATAGATAAAACAACTGATCTTCCCCCAGAGGAACGTCTTTCAGATTATGTTCTTGCTGATCTCACCTTTCCAATCCAGGACCTGCCGCTTCCTCCTCAATCCGCAACGCCGTCCTCTGCAACGCCGGCAGATACCGCGCCACCGCCTGCTCGATGCTCATCGCCTTGGCCACATAAACCAGATTCAGGCACCCCAGCAACTGCTGGCGACCACGAATCGGCACGGCGATGGAGGCGATCTTTTCTTCCTGGTTCCAGGTCATGAAGTTCTCCCCATAGCCCCGGTTGCGTGTCTTGCGCAGCAGGTTGTCCAACGTTTCGGGCATGCGGGCGAGGCGGGTGTCTTCGTCGTTGCGGCTGGCCAGCAGTTCGATAATCCGCTCGCGCTCGGCATCCGGGCAGAAGGCGAGGTAGGTCAGCCCGGTGGCGGTGAGCAGGATCGGCAAGCGCCGGCCGACGATGGAGCGATGAAACGATAGCCGGCTGAAGCGGTGAGTCGATTCGCGCACCACCATGGCATCAACATCGAGGGTGCAGATATCGGTCGGCCACACCACCTCCTGCAACAGCTCCGCCAAGAGCGGAGCGGCGAGAGCGGAGATCCACTGGTCATCGCGAAAGCCCTCGCTGAGCTCGCGAACCTTCAGGCACAACCGGAAGCTGTCGTCCGACTCGCTGCGCCGCACATAGCCTTCCTCCTGCAAGGTCTCCAGCAGCCGGCGCACGGTGGTGCGGTGCAGCCCCGTCAACTCGGCGAGACGGGTAGGGCTGGCGCCGCCGTCGAGGTGGTTGAGGGTGTTGAGCAACAGCAGACCGCGCGTCAGGCCACGCACGGTCTTGTAGTCGGATTCGCTTCCCGAGGCCATGAAATCACCGAAAAGTCGTTGTAAATCAGTGCTGTGCACCTGGTGCACGGCGCGATGGTTTTTCATTGTAGGACAGGAAATGCCGTTCTTATACTTTGCGCCAACAAGAACGAACATCCTCGACAGGGGAAACCACCATGCTGCCTGCCTGCGCCTTCCTGCTGCCCGACGCGCCTTCCTGACGCCCTGACGGCCCGACCCCGCCACTGCCTTGCGGGGACCTCCCATGTGCAACCTTCGCAACCCGCGAACCCTTCCGGTTCGAGGCCCGGCCCCGGCTTGCCCGGCGTTTGCCCGCCAGGGTGCGCGACGCTGTCCGATACGGTGAAAAACAATGAAAACAAGCAACCCTTCCACCACCCAGACCGACTACAAGGCCCAGGTCGCAGTGCTCGGCGCCGGCCCGGTGGGCCTGGCCATCGCCAACTACCTCGGCCAGTCCGGCATCGATGTCCTGGTCATCGAGAAGCTCGACAAACTGATCGACTACCCGCGGGCCATCGGCATCGACGACGAGTCGCTGCGCACCGTACAGGCCATCGGCCTGGTCGATCGCGTGCTGCCGCATACCACGCCCTGGCACGCCATGCGCTTCCTCACGCCGAAGGGTCGCTGCTTCGCCGATATCCAGCCGCTCACCGACGAATTCGGCTGGTCGCGGCGCAACGCCTTTATCCAGCCGCAGGTGGATGCCGTGCTGCTCGACGGCCTGCAACGTTTCGGCAATGTGCGCACCCTGTTCAGTCGCGACGTCAGCGGCTTCACCCAGGACGAAAGCGGCGTGACCCTGCACATGCAAGGCCCTGGCGGTGTCGAGGAAAGCGTGCGCGCCGACTGGCTGGTGGCCTGTGACGGCGGCAACAGCTATGTGCGCCGCACCCTGGGCATCTCTTTCGACGGCAAGACCGCGCCCAACCAGTGGATCGTCGTCGACGTGGCCAACGACCCGCTGGGCACGCCGAACGTCTACCTGTGCTGCGACCCGGTGCGCCCCTACGTCTCCGCCGCGCTGCCCCACGGCGTGCGCCGCTTCGAATTCATGGTCATGCCCGGCGAGACCGAGGCCGAGCTGAGCAAGCCGGAAAACATGCGCCGCCTGCTCGGCAAGGTGCTGCCGGACCCGGACAAGATCGAGCTGATCCGCAGCCGCGTCTACACCCACAACGCCCGCCTGGCCGGACAGTTCCGCAGCAAGCGCATCCTGCTCGCCGGTGATGCCGCGCACATCATGCCGGTGTGGCAGGGCCAGGGTTACAACAGCGGCATGCGCGACGCCAGCAACCTCGGCTGGAAGCTGGCGATGGTGGTCAAGGGCCTGGCCGGCGAGAGTCTGCTCGACACCTATGAACTGGAACGCCGCGACCACGCCCGGGCGATGATCAATCTCTCGGTGCTGGCCGGCCATGTGCTGGCGCCGCCCAAGCGCTGGCAGGGCACGCTGCGTGACGGGATTTCCTGGCTGCTGAACTACCTGCCGCCGGTCAAGCGCTACTTCCTCGAAATGCGCTTCAAACCGATGCCGCAATACAGCGCCGGCGCCCTGGTCAGCAGCACACCGGCCATCGCCAACTCGCCGGTCGGGCGCATGTTCATCCAGCCCCGGGTGCAGACCGAGGACGGCCGCCAGTTCCTGCTCGACGACGTGATCGGCGACAACTTCGCGATCATCGCCTGGGGCACCAATCCGACCTGGGGCCTGAGCGCCGCGCAGGTCGAATTCTGGAAGCACCTCGGCACCCGTTTCATCCAGGTGGTACCGGCGGTGCAACTGGCCTCCGGGCAGGACGCCATCGATGGCGTGATCCGCGTCGGCGACTGCAGCGGCCGCCTCAAGGAATGGTTCGGCCGCTACCCGGCCTCCGTCGCCCTGGTGCGTCCGGACCGCTTCCTCGCGGGCCTGGCGATTCCGCAAACCCTGGGCCCGGTCTGCGATGCGCTGGCGCAAGCGATCCACGCGACTGCACCGGCCGCAAGCCAGCCCGTCGTCAGCAAGGTGGCCTGAGATGAGCGCCCTGGTGCAATGCCTGTCGCACACGCCGCTGGTGGGCTATGTCGATCCGGCGCAGGCGGTGCTGGATGAAGTGGACGGGGTCATCGCCCACGCCCGCGCCCGGATCGAGGCCTTTGATCCGGAGCTGGTATTCCTCTTCGCCCCGGATCACTACAACGGCTTTTTCTACGACGTCATGCCCTCGTTCTGCATCGGCATGGCGGCCTGGGCAATTGGTGATTTCGATACCGCCGCCGGTGCTCTCGACGTACCCAAGGCCCTCGCCGAAGCCTGCGCCGACGCAGTGCTGGAGGCCGGTGTGGATGCCGCAGTGTCCTACTGCATGCAGGTCGACCACGGCTTCGCCCAGCCGCTGGAACTGCTGCTCGGTGGCCTCGACTGCTGCCCGGTAATCCCGGTGTTCATCAACTCGGTGGCCGTGCCGCTACCGGGCTTCCAGCGCACCCGCCTGCTCGGCGAAGCCATCGGCCGCTACGCCCGCACCCTGAACAAGCGCGTGCTGTTCCTCGGTTCCGGTGGCCTGTCGCACCAGCCGCCGGTGCCGGAACTGGCCAAGGTCGACGCACGCATGGCCGACCGCCTGATGGGCAGCGGCCGCGACCTGCCCGCCGACGAGCGCGAGGCGCGCCAGCAGCGGGTCATCCAGGCCGCCCGGCGTTTCGTCGACGACCAGCACTCGCTGCACCCGCTCAACCCGGTGTGGGACCAGCAGTTCCTCGACGCCCTCGGCGACGGCCGCCTGGCCGAGCTGGACGGCCTGGGCAACGCCGAGCTGTCGGCCCTGGCCGGCAAATCCACCCACGAAGTGAAGACCTGGGTCGCCGCCTTCGCCGCACTCTCGGCATTCGGCCCCTACCAGGCCAGCGACCGCTACTACCGGCCGATCCCCGAGTGGATCGCCGGCTTCGGCGCCCTCGCGGCGCACCCACTTTCCACTGCATCGAAGGACGCCTGAACATGACGCAAGCCACCGAAGCCTCCAGCAGCCGTTTCGTCCGTATCCAGGAAGGCGACCTGGACCTGCAACTGCACTACAACGATGTCGGCGCCGGTGCCGAGACCGTGGTCATGCTCCACGGCTCGGGCCCCGGCGCCAGCGGCTGGGCCAACTTCCACCGCAATATCGAACCGCTGACCGCCGCCGGCTACCGGGTGATCCTGATGGACTGCCCGGGCTGGAGCAAAAGTGATCCGATCGTCTGCCGCGGCTCGCGCTCCGACCTCAATGCCCGCGCCCTCAAGGGCCTGCTCGACGCCCTGGACCTGGACCGCGTGCATATCCTCGGTAACTCCATGGGCGGCCATAGCGCCGTGGCCTTTGCCCTCAGCCACCCGCAGCGGGTCGGCAAGCTGGTGCTGATGGGCGGCGGAACCGGCGGCGCCAGCCCCTTCGTGCCGATGCCCACCGAGGGCATCAAGCTGCTCAACGGCCTGTACCGCGAGCCGACCATCGACAACCTGAAGAAGATGATGAACGTCTTCGTCTTCGATGCCAGCAGCCTCACCGAGGAGCTGTTCCAGACCCGCCTGGACAACATGCTGGCGCGCCGTGACCACCTCGACAACTTCGTCGCCAGCCTGGCCGCCAACCCCAGGCAGTTCCCCGACTTCGGCCCGCGCCTGCACGAGATCAGCGCCCAGACCCTGGTGATCTGGGGCCGAGAAGACCGTTTCGTGCCGATGGACGCCGGCCTGCGCCTGCTCGCCGGGCTGCCCAACGCGCAACTGCATGTGTTCAACCGCTGCGGCCACTGGGCGCAGTGGGAGCACGCCGATGCCTTCAACCGCATGGTCCTGGATTTCCTCAGCCACTGATCGGAGCCGCGAGATGACGATTTCCCAACACACCCTGGAACAACTGGCCGCCGAACTGCGCCAGGCCGAAGCCAGCGGTGAAAGCATCCCGCCGCTGCGCGAGCGCATCGGCGAAGACAACGGTGAACTGGCCTATGCCATCCAGCGCCTCAACGTCGCCCATGCCCTGGCCGACGGCCGGCGCATCGTCGGGCGCAAGATCGGTCTGACCAACCCCAAGGTGCAGGCCCAGCTTGGCGTCGACCAACCGGACTTCGGCACCCTGTTCGCCGACATGTGCTACGGCGACAACGAGACGGTGCCGTTCGGTCGCGTGCAGCAAGCGAAGATCGAGGCCGAGATTGCCCTGGTGCTCAAACGCGACCTGCCCGCCACCGACACCACCTTCGCCGAGGTACTGGCCGCCACCGGCTGGGTCATGCCGGCGCTGGAGATCGTCGGCAGCCGGGTGCAGAACTGGAATATCCGCTTTGTCGACACCGTCGCCGACAACGCCTCCAGTGGTTGCTTCGTGCTCGGCGGGCCGGTGCGCCGGGTCGAAGACCTCGACCTGCGCAGCGCTGCGATGCGCATGACCCGCAATGGCGAGGAAGTCTCCAGCGGTAGTGGCGCCCAATGTCTCGGCCACCCGATCAATGCCGCCGTGTGGCTGGCGCGGACCATGGCCCGTCTCGGCGAGCCGCTGCGTGCCGGCGACCTGATCCTCACCGGCGCCCTCGGCCCGATGGTCGCGGTCGCCGCCGGTGACCGCTTCGAGGCCCAGATCGACGGCGTCGGCCAGGTGGCCGTGGACTTCAGCGCCGAGTGATCGGCGCCTTGCGTGCACATGAGATGAACACAATGAAAAAACTCAAAGTCGCCATCATCGGTTCCGGCAACATCGGTACCGACCTGATGATCAAGATCCTGCGCAACGCGCAGCACCTGGAAATGTCGGTGATGGTCGGCATCGATCCGAACTCCGATGGACTGGCGCGAGCTGCGCGCATGGGCGTGGCCACGACCCACGAAGGCGTGCAAGGCCTGACCCGCATGGCGCAGTTCCAGGACATCGATTTCGTTTTCGACGCCACCAGCGCCGGCGCCCATATCAAGAACGACGCCTTCCTGCGCTCGATCAAGCCCGGCATCCGCCTGATCGACCTGACCCCGGCGGCCATCGGCCCGTACTGCGTACCGGTGGTGAACCTGGAGCAGAACCTCGGGCAGCTCAACGTCAACATGGTCACCTGCGGCGGCCAGGCGACCATCCCGATGGTGGCGGCCGTGTCGCGGGTGGCCAAGGTCCACTACGCCGAGATCGTTGCCTCGATCGCCAGCAAATCCGCCGGCCCTGGCACCCGCGCCAATATCGACGAATTCACCGAAACCACCTCCCGCGCCATCGAGGTAATCGGTGGTGCGGCCAAGGGCAAGGCGATCATCGTCATGAACCCGGCGGAGCCGCCGCTGATCATGCGCGATACCGTGTTCGTCCTCTCCGAAGCGGCCGACCAGGCCAAGGTGGAAGCCTCCATCGAGGAAATGGCCAGAGCGGTGCAAGGCTACGTGCCGGGGTATCGCCTGAAGCAGCGGGTGCAGTTCGACCTCATCCCCGAGGAGCGACCGTTGCGCATTCCCGGCCTGGGTGAATTTGCCGGCCTGAAGACCTCGGTGTTCCTCGAAGTCGAAGGCGCCGCCCACTACCTCCCGGCCTACGCCGGCAACCTCGACATCATGACGTCCGCCGCCATGGCCACCGCCGAGCGCATGGCCCTGTCGATGATCAACGGCTGAGGAACGACCATGAAAAAGATCTACATCTCCGACGTTACTCTGCGCGACGGCAGCCATGCGGTGTGTCACCAGTACACCCTCGACAATGCCCGGGACATCGCCCGCGCGCTGGACCAGGCCCGGGTCGACTCCATCGAGGTCGCTCATGGTGATGGCCTGCAAGGCTCGAGTTTCAACTATGGCTTTGGCCGCCATACCGATCTTGAGTACATCGAGGCGGTAGCCGATGTGGTGCAACACGCGAAGATCGCCACGCTGCTGCTGCCGGGCATCGGCACGGTCCACGACCTGAAGGCCGCCTACGACGCCGGTGCTCGCGTGGTCCGCGTGGCCACCCACTGCACCGAGGCGGATGTCTCGAAGCAGCACATCGAATACGCACGCGAGCTGGGCATGGACACCGTCGGCTTCCTGATGATGAGCCACATGATCCCGGCCGAGCAGCTGGCGGCCCAGGGCAAGCTGATGGAAAGCTACGGCGCGCAGTGCATCTACATGGCCGACTCCGGTGGCGCCATGAACATGCAGGACATCCGCGACCGCATGCGCGCCTTCAAGGCCGTGCTCGACCCGGCGACCCAGACCGGCATGCACGCCCACCACAACCTCAGCCTCGGCGTGGCCAACTCCATCGTCGCGGTGGAGGAGGGCTGCGACCGCATCGACGCCAGCCTGGCCGGCATGGGTGCGGGGGCAGGCAATGCGCCGCTGGAAGTATTTATCGCCGCTGCCGAGCGTCTCGGCTGGAACCACGGCACCGACCTGTACACCTTGATGGACGCGGCCGATGACATCGTCCGGCCGTTGCAGGATCGCCCGGTACGGGTCGATCGCGAGTCGCTGGCGCTGGGTTATGCCGGGGTCTATTCGAGCTTCCTGCGTCACGCCGAAATCGCCGCGGCGCGCTATGGCCTGAAGACCGTCGACATCCTGGTCGAGCTGGGCAAGCGGCGCATGGTCGGTGGCCAGGAAGACATGATCGTCGATGTGGCGCTGGACCTGCTGAATCGCCGTTGACCCTTATCGCCGGCAAGCCGGCTCCCACAGGTTCTGCATGCACCGGACCTGTGGGAGCTGGCTTGCCAGCGATGAGTTCCTTGACCTCAACAACAATAACTAGAGGTACATCCCATGACCGGGATAACTGCAACAAACCGCGTGCAACTCGTCACCACCATCGCCCTGTGCTTCCTCGTCGCCCTGATGGAGGGCCTCGACCTGCAGGCCGCCGGCATCGCCGCCCAGGGCATGGCCGCCGCCTTCGGCCTGGACAAGATGCAGATGGGCTGGGTCTTCAGCGCCGGCATCCTCGGCCTGCTGCCGGGTGCCTTCGTCGGCGGCTGGCTGGCCGACCGCATCGGGCGCAAGAAAGTGTTGATGGCCTCGGTGGCACTGTTCGGCCTGTTCTCGCTGGTCACTGCCATGGCCTGGGATTTCCACAGCCTGGTCGCCGCTCGCTGCCTGACCGGCGTCGGTCTCGGCGCAGCGTTGCCGAACCTGATCGCACTCACCTCCGAAGCCGCCGGCCCACGCCTGCGCGGCACCGCGGTGAGCATGATGTACTGCGGCGTGCCCCTGGGCGCAGCGCTGGCCGCAGTGATCGGCATCATCGGCTTTTCCGGCGGCTGGAAAGTGGTGTTCTATGTCGGCGGCCTGGTGCCGCTGCTGATCGTGCCGCTGCTCGGGCGCTATCTGCCGGAGTCGGCGCAGTTCCAGTCCGGTGTCTCGGCGCAGAGCGACAACGGCGTCTGGCACGGCCTGTTCCGCAATGGTGCCGGCCCGGCCACCGGCCTGCTGTGGCTGAGCTATTTCTTCACCCTGATGGTGGTCTACATCCTGATCAACTGGCTGCCGAGCCTGCTGGTCGGCCAGGGCTATGAAGCACGCCAGGCCAGCTGGGTGATGCTCGCCCTGCAACTGGGCGCGGCCCTCGGCACCCTGACCCTTGGCGCCTTGATGGACCGCCTGCCGACCTGGGCCATGGCCCTGCTGATCTATCTCGGCATCCTTGGTTCGCTGGCGGCGCTGGGCGTGGCTGGCAGCTTCGCCGGGATGCTGCTGGCCGGCTTCGTCGCCGGGCTGTTCGCCACCGGCGGGCAGGGCGTGCTCTACGCACTGACGCCGTTGTTCTACCCGACCCGCATGCGCGCCACCGGCGTTGGCTCGGCCGTGGCGGTGGGCAGGCTTGGCGCCATGAGCGGCCCGCTGGTGGCCGGCCATATGCTGGCGCTGGGGACCGGCACGGCGGGGGTGATGCTGGCCTCCGCACCCGGCATCGTGCTGGCGGCCGGGGCGATGTTCTGCCTGTCCCGGCGCCGCCAGCAACAGCTCGACTGATCGTTCTTGTTCACCGCGCCAGACCACTGGCGCGGCTTCACGCACAACAACAAAAAAGTGAATCGCCATGCATGCATCCGTTCTCCGGGGGCTCGGCCTCCTGCTGCCGCTCGTCCTGGTTTCTCCTGCCCGCGCCGCCGGTTTCATCGACGACAGCAAGGCCAGCCTGACCGCCCGCAATTACTACTTCGACCGCGACTACAAGGGCACCTCGGCGCAGTCCGCGGCCCGCGAGTGGGCGCAGGGTTTCATCGTCCGCTTCAACTCGGGCTTCACTGAAGGGCCGGTAGGTTTCGGCCTGAATGCCCAGGGCATGCTCGGCATCAAGCTGGACTCTTCGCCGGACCGGGTCGGCACCGGCTTGCTGCCCTATGACCCGGCCACCCGCGAGCCGGACGACAACTACTCCGAACTGGGCCTGACCGCGAAGATGAAGGTGTCGAAGACCGAACTGCAGGCGGGCACCATCAGCACCCTGCTGCCGGTGATGTTCGCCAGTCCCAGCCGCCTGCTGCCGCAGACCCTGCGCGGCACCTACCTGCGCTCCGAGGATATCGACGGCTTCACCTTGCATGCCGGCTGGCTCGACCGCATGAACCAGCGCGATTCCAGCAACTATCAGAAATTCACCGTCGCCGCGCCCAACGGCCGCTTCAACGGCAAGGCCGAGTCAGACCAGTTCCTGTTTCTCGGTGCCGACTGGCGCTGGTCCGACGCCCTGACCCTGAAGTACTACCACGCCACCCTGCAGGACCTGTATCGCAAGGACTTCGTTGGCTTCGAGCATGTACAGGGCATCGCTGGCGGCAAGCTGAAAAGCGACGTGCGCTACTTCATCGCCGGCGAGGATGGTGCGGCGCGGGCGGGAACCGTGGACAACCGCAACCTGGCGGCGATGTTCAGCTACAGCCTCGGCGCTCATACCTTCGGCGCCGGCTACATGCACCTCAGCGGCGACAGCGCCATGCCCTATGTGGCGGGTACCGAGCCGCTGGTGATCACTGAAGGGTCGTTGAGCTCGGAGTTCATCAATGCCGACGAGCGCAGTTGGCAGGTGAAGTACGACCATGACTTCACGGGTGTCGGCGTGCCGGGACTGAAGGGGATGCTGCGCTATATCGACGGCAGCAACATCAGGCTGCCGGATGCCCTCGGCGGGGATGACCGGCACGAGCGGGAGACTGATGTGGAGGTCTCGTACGTGGTGCAATCGGGGACGTTCAAGGGCGTGGGATTGCGGGTGCGGCATGCCTGGTACCGCAATGACTTCGCGCCGGCGGCGACCTTCAGGGATGGCAATGAACTGCGGGTGAATGTGGATTACACGATTGCGCTTTGGTAGCTGGGCCCTGTGGTGTTGCTGATGGCCTCATCGTCGGCAATGCCGACTCCCACAGGGTTTTGGGCCAGCCACAGAATCTGTGTCCGGCCGGGCCCCTGTGGGAGCTGGCATTGCCAGCGATGAGGTCCGAAAGCCAGGCGCTAAGCCCGCTCCCCACACAGATCCAGAGCGAACCAATGCCGCGCCGTCCCCAGCTCCAGCCCCGCACCGAGCAAGCCGAACATCTTGCCTAGTGCCGCCTCACGGGTCATACCGCCTGCCGAGACCAGTCCGGTATCACGCAACCGGCTGCCAGCGGCATAGGTATCGAAGACTACGCTGCCTTCCGCGCACTGGCTGATCGCAGCGACCAGCACGCCACGGTCGCCAGCGTCGCGCAGTACCTCAAGCAGCGCTTCATCGTCGGAGGGGCCGGTACCACTGCCATAGCATTCCAGCAGCAAGCCCTTGACCCCCGTGTTCAGCAATGCTCGCGCATGAGCCGCCTGCAAGCCCGGGTACACCGGCACCACCGCCAGGTTCACCGGCGTGCGCGGTTGGGCATAGCTCAGCACTGCCGGCAACTCGGTAGCGGATTCGCCGTCGCGATGTCGGGGCAGCGCGGCAAATGCATCGAAGGCTTCGCTGCGCAGCTTGCTGGCGCGCACACCGGACATCAGCTTGCCAGCGAAGAACAGTTGCACGCCGTTTTCCACGCCCTCGGCGAACAGCGCCAGGGCCCCGGCCAGGTTGTCCCAGGCATCGCTGTCCGGCGCACCGGCCGGCAGCATCGAACCGGTCAGCAGTACCGGAACCTCCAGTCCCAACAGCAGGAACGACAGGGCCGCCGCACTGTAGGCCAGGGTGTCGGTGCCGTGCAGCAGCAGCACGCCGTCATGACCGTCCTGCTTCACCGCTTCGACGATGGCATCGCGCATCGCCAGCCAGTTGGCCTGCTGCATGTTGGCGCTATCGAGCAGCGGCGACATTTCCTGCAGGCGCCACTCGGGCCGGGGTGCTTCGGGGTGCTCGTCGAGCCAGGCACGCATGCGCGCTTCGAAACCGCCGGCCGGGGCCAGGCCCTGGGGCGTTTCCAGCATGCCGATGGTGCCGCCGGTGTAGAGGACGAGAAGATTCTGGACTGCGCGCATAAAGGTATTCCGGAGCAAAAACACAAATTCGGGGCGAAAAAAAGCCGCCCGCGAGGGGCGGCTCTCTTTGTGGAGCGAAAGAGCCGGGTGAACTTAGCGCTGGGTTTGCGCTGCGCCGGCCGCGACCTTGTCAGCGACCTCGGCCTTGGCACCTTCCGGCCAGGCGGCGCGGTCCAGGTCCAGGTCGGCGAACTTGGCCGAGTCGAACACCGGCTGCGAAACGCCAGCCTTGCGCTGCTCGTCGTAGTCGCGCATCACCCGCAGGCCGACCTTGAACAGCATGGCCAGGGCGATCAGGTTGACGAAGGCCAGCAGGGTCATGGTGATGTCGGCGAAGGCGAACACGGTGCCCAGGTTCTGTACCGAACCCCAGACGATCAGCGCCAGCACCAGGCCGCGGTAGGCCATCAGCACGGTGCGGTTGCGGGTCAGGAACTGCAGGCTGTTCTCGCCCAGGTAGTAGTTGTAGAGGATGCAGGTGAAGACGAACAGCGACAGGGCGACGCTGACGAAGATCCGGCCCCAGTCACCGACTACCGCCGCCAGGGAGTTCTGGGTCAGGACGATGCCGTCACCTTCGAAGCCCGGGGTGTAGAAGCCCGACAGCAGGATCAGCAGTGCGGTGCAGGTGCAGATCACGAAGGTGTCGAGGAACACCGAGAACGCCTGGACCACGCCCTGGGCACCTGGGTGCTTCACGGCAGCGACGGCAGCAACGTTAGGCGCACTGCCCAGGCCGGCTTCGTTGGCGAACACGCCACGCTTCACGCCCATGACGATGGCGCTGCCCAGCAGGCCGGCGAAGGCCGGATCCAGGCCGAAGGCGCTCTTGAAGATGGTTTCCAGCATCGCCGGTACGTGGTCGATCTGGGTGCCGATCACATACAGGGTGACGCCGATGTAGGCCAGGGTCTTGACCGGAACCAGCAGGTCGGACACCGCGGCGATACGCTTGATGCCGCCGACGAAGACGATCGCCAGCAGGACCGCCAGGGCGATACCGGTGTGGTTCGGAGCGAAGCCGAAGGCGTTCTGCAGCGAGTGGGTCACGGTGTACGACTGCAGGCCGTTGAAGGCGAAGCCGTAGGTGACCAGCAGCAGCAGGGAGAACACCACCGCCATGCTTTTCAGCTTCAGGCCGTGCTGGATGTAGTACGCCGGACCGCCGCGGTACAGGCCATCGCCATCGGCGCGCTTGTAGACCTGGGCCAGGGTACATTCGAAGAAGCTGCTGGACATGCCGACCAGCGCGGTAACCCACATCCAGAACACGGCACCCGGACCACCCAGGGTCACGGCGATACCGACACCGGCGATGTTACCCGCGCCGACACGACCGGCCAGGCTCAGCATCAGCGCCTGGAAAGAGCTCAGTTGGCCAGCCTGGCCGCGCAACGATTCCTTGAATACACCGAACATGTGGCCGAAATGGCGGAACTGGACGAAACGGGAGCGGATGGTGAAATAGCTACCCAGTCCGACGATGAGCACGATGAGGAGTTTCCCCGAAAGGAAATCGTTGAGCGCTTCGAGCATGGAAGTGACCTCGGATTCTTATTCTTTGCATGAAAGACAGATAGGCCGGCACGCAAGCGCCAGGACCATGGCGCGCATGTTTGGCCATGACAACTGTGGTTACAATTTCGCCAGTTGCTCTGTTTTGGTGCGACCTGATGCTAAACTGGCGCCTGTCGCATCAATCGGACCTGTCCCCATGAGTGAAAACCTCGGCATCAACCTCAAGTTGGCCTGCAGCCACTACCGCTCTATCTCCGAGGTTTGCCGCCAGCTCTCGATCAACCGGGCGCAGTTCAACAAGTACCTGAGCGGGCAGAGCCAGCCGACGGCGTACAACCTCAAGCGCATCGGCGACTTCTTCGGCGTCGAGGATTACGAGCTGGGTTTGCCGCCGGAACAGTTCGCCCGCTTGATTGGCGCGCGGGGCAACGCCGTCGCCAGCCCGGTGCAGAACGACCCGCTGCTGGAGCTGTTGCGTCCGCTGCGCGAGCACGCCGGCAACCTGTCGCGCTACTGCGGCTACTACTTCGAATACTCCAACTGCATGTCGGTGCCGGGCAGCATCCTGCTGTCCCTGGTGCACCTGTACGAGGACAACGGCAACTACCTGTTCGAGCGCCAGGAGCGTCAGGAGCGCTCCAGCAGCACCGACGTGCAG
The DNA here is from genome assembly GCF_057808595.1 of Pseudomonas sp. FG98. Classification (NCBI taxonomy): domain Bacteria; kingdom Pseudomonadati; phylum Pseudomonadota; class Gammaproteobacteria; order Pseudomonadales; family Pseudomonadaceae; genus Pseudomonas; species Pseudomonas sp. FG98. Next base: position 33,826 of record NZ_JBMDIJ010000007.1, read on the forward strand.
GCCGAGGACTGGGTGCGCTGCCGCTACCTGGGCGCGGCGTTCCAGTTGCAGGACCGGGTGTTCCTGATGGACTACGAGTCGCTCACCGTCAACGAGATGAGTCAGACCGTGCTGATCCCCAGCTTCAAGAGCCGCATCACCCGGCTCAACGGGCTCAAGACCGGGGTTTCCAGCGGCGACCGGCGCACCCCGGCCTGCACCCGGGTGGTCTGGGAGTACCTCGGCCCGGAGATCAACCGCATCAATGCCTATCGTCAGGTCAAGCTGTATCGCCCGGACGATCCGCGGATCGATGACGATGTCCGTGAGCGCCTCACCGCAGGGCCGATTCGCAATGGCCTGTTCGAGATCGAATAAGGCTCATGGCCATTCTTCGGCAACCCACTCCACCAACGGGTTGCCCGCATCCAGCAGCAGCTTCACCGCCATTGCCGCACACACGCAGACCACCAGCGGGCGGATCAGCCGCGGCCCGAAATGCACCGCGCAGCGTGCGCCCAGTTGCGCGCCGAGCATGGCGCACAGGGCCATCGCCAGGGCCAGGGGCCAGATCAGCTTGCCGCTGGCGCTGAACACCAGCAGGGCACCCAGGTTGCACGCGGCATTGAGCAGCTTGCTGTTGCCCACCGCGCGGAGCATGCCCTGGCCCAGCAAGAGCATGAACGCAAGCATGAAAAACGAGCCGACTCCAGGGCCGAACACTCCGTCGTAGAAGCCGAGCAGCGGCGCGATCAACAGGCAGAACAGGCTCAGGGGCAGCCGCGGCTTGCGCAGCTTCTGGTCGTCCAGTTTCGGGCTGAAGGCGAAGTAGGCGGCCACCAGCACCAGCAATACCGGGACCCCGGCCTGCAGCAGGTCGTGAGGGATCAGGCTCACCGACAGCGCGCCACAGGCTCCGCCGATAAAGGCCATCAGCGCCATGGGCAAACCGCTGTTCCAATCCAGCATGCCGCGCCGGGCGAAGGCCCAGGTGGCCGACACCGTGGCGCTGGCCGCCTGGAACTTGTTGGTGGCCAGCGCCGCCAGCGGGTCGAGCCCGGCGATGAACAGCACCGGCAGGGTGATCAGCCCGCCGCCGCCGGCGATGGCATCGAAGAACCCGGCCAGCAGCGCAACGGCGGCAAGGACGAGCAACAGGGTTAAATCGACTTCCAGCATTGAACCGTTACTCCAGAGCGATTAGCCGCGCACCAGCAGCGGGTCTTCCTTGAGGACCAGAGGCCGGGCGAACCGCGAATAGCCGAACAGCCTGATTAACAGGCGGCGGTTGTCGCTGAGCAGTTCGCGGCCGTGCAGGGCGCGGGTGTTGTTGACCAGCAGGACGCTGTCCGGCTGCAGCACGAAGTCCACCGGCGGGGTCTGTGCCAGCCGCGCCTGGAAGGCGTCGAAGGCCCGGGCGGCGGCGTCGCTGGCCTGGTCGTTGAGGGAAAAGCGGTAGGCGTTGTAGCGCACGCTGAAGCCACCCTGTTCGTCGAAGTCGACGATCGAGGTGGCGGTCCCCCCGGCGCCGCGGCCGTCGACGAAGCACTCGCTGCGGGTGAAGTCGAACGAGCGCGAGGTCAGCGCCAGCACGTCGAGGCTGCCGAGACCCTCGATCACGCTGCGCAGGGGGACGATGCGGGTGGGTTCGTTGGCCGGGTTCCAGCGCGCACTGAGCACCAGCGCCGAGGGCGCCGGAGAATGACCGTCGCGGGCGATCAGCGAGCAATGGTAGGGCGCCTCGGTGTGCGGGCCGAGACGCAGGCCGGCGTGGGAACTGAGCTCCACCGGCACGCTGCGGTCTTCGTCGGGCCGCAGCTGGCGCCCGCCGCCCTTGAAATTACCGACCAGGCGCAGGTGCTTGCCGTCGTTGTCGATATCGAAGGCGAAGGCGCGGTAGCGCACCAGTTCCAGCAGCACCTGGTTGCGCGAGCCCAGGTACAGGCAGGTGAAGTCGCGTTCGAGGCGCGCCAGGTCCGGCAGCCTTTCCGGCAATGGATCGTCCTTGGGGGCGCGCAGGCGGGCGAACAGCAACGCGGCGAGCTTGCCATCGGCGAACAGGTTGACCGTGGCCTGCTGCACCGAGTGCAGGCTGCCTTCCAGCAGACGTGCCCACAGCCGGGCCTTGAGCGCCGCGCCGGGCGCCTGCGGGCCGCCGCCGCGGGCCAGGTCGAGGCTGGCCTTGTGCAGTTGGTCGAGCTGGTCGTTATTGAAAACCAGGGTGGAAACTTCGCAGTCCTTCATGGGGGCAACCTTCCTTAGCGAGTGGGGGGATCGGGGGCGTCCTTGCCCCGCCTGGCTCCTGACTGCGCAACAGGTAGCCGCTCGGTAGATATTGAAGGTGGTTTTTTCGGCCATCGAAGTCAGCAGGTTCTTTTGCCTGTGTAAGCTGATTCCTATTTAGTGGCGTGGGAAAGCACCTTGCTTGACCTGTCCGCTTAAACATCCTGTGGATTTGAGCGGGTTGGACTTCCCATGGCGGAAACCGCACACTACGAGCTTCCTTTTCAATCTGAGCGGACCTGCTGAACCTATGCGAATGCGCCTGATGCTGTTGGGTGGTGGAAATGCCCTTGGGCAAGCGCTGATTCGCCTCGGGGCCGAGGAGGACATCGGCTTCCTCGCGCCGCGCCCGCCGGAGCAGGGCTGGGATGCCGCGAGCCTGACCCAGTTGCTCGATGACACCCGCCCCGACGCCCTGGTCAACCTGGCCTACTACTTCGACTGGTTCCAGGCCGAGGCGGTCAGCGAGCAGCGCCTGGCCTCCCAGGAGCGCTCGGTGGAGCGTCTTGCCGAGCTGTGCCAGCACCACAACATCATCCTCGTCCAGCCCTCCAGCTATCGCGTGTTCGACGGCTCGCGGGCCACGGCCTACAGCGAGAAGGACGAACCGGTCCCGCTGGGCCTGCGCGGCCAGGCGCTGTGGCGGATCGAGCAGAGTGTGCGGGCCACCTGTCCGCAGCATGTGCTGCTGCGCTTCGGCTGGGTCCTGGATGACAGCATCGACGGTGTGCTCGGGCGCTTCCTGACCCGCGCCGAAACCGCCCAGGAACTGCTGCTGGCCGATGATCGCCGGGGCAATCCGACCCCGGTGGACGACGCCGCCCGGGTCATCCTCTCGGTGCTCAAGCAACTGGACTGCGCCGCGCCGCTGTGGGGCACCTACCACTACGCCGGCAACGAGGCGACCACGCCGCTGGCGCTGGGCCAGGCGATCCTCGGCGAGGCCTCGCAACTGCGCCAGCTGGCGGTCGAGGCACCCACCGCCCAGGCCCATGCCGCGCGTCCCGATGCCTTCGAGGAACCGCAGCACGCGGTACTGGCCTGCAAGAAAATCCTTCACACCTTCGGCATCAAGCCGCGCGCCTGGCGCTCCGGCCTGCCGACCCTACTGGATCGATTCTATCGTCATGGCTGATGCCCCCATCCTGATCACCGGTGGCGCCGGTTTCATCGGTTCCCACCTGTGTGATGCCCTGCTGGAAAAAGGCCACGCCGTGCGCGTGCTGGACGACCTGTCCACCGGCAAGCGGGCCAACCTGCAACTGGACAACCCCCGGCTGCAACTGATCGAAGGCGATGTCGCCGACGCGGCGCTGGTCGCCCGCGCCGCCGCCGGTTGCCAGGCCGTGGTGCACCTGGCCGCGGTGGCGTCGGTGCAGGCCTCGGTGGACGACCCGGTCAAGACCCACCAGAGCAATTTCATCGGCACCCTGAACGTCTGCGAGGCCATGCGCCTGGCCGGGATCAAGCGCGTGTTGTTCGCCTCCAGCGCGGCGGTCTATGGCAACAACGGCGAAGGCCTGTCGATCGCCGAGGACACCCCCAAGGCACCGCTCACCCCCTACGCCTCGGACAAGCTGGCCAGCGAGCAGTACCTGGATTTCTACCGTCGCCAGCATGGCCTGGAGCCGGTGGTGTTCCGCTTCTTCAACATCTTCGGCCCGCGTCAGGATCCGTCCTCGCCGTACTCCGGGGTGATCAGCATCTTCTGCGAGCGTGCGCTCAACGGCACGCCGATCACCGTGTTCGGCGATGGCGAGCAGACCCGCGATTTCCTCTATGTCGCCGATCTGGTGGCGGTGATGCTGCAGGCGCTGGACACGCCGCAGGTCGAAGAGGGCGCGGTGAATATCGGCCTGAACCAGGCGACTTCGCTGAACCAGTTGCTGGCGGCGTTGCGCAGTGTGCTGGGGGATTTGCCGGCGATCAGCTATGGCCCGGCGCGCAGCGGTGATATCCGCCATTCGCGGGCGGACAACGGGCGGTTGCTGGCGCGCTTTGCATTCCCTGAGGCTACGCCATTGGCGGTGGGCCTGAGCCGTTTGCTGGGCCGCTGAAGGCCTCATCGCCGGCAACGCCGGCTCCCACAGGATCGTGTGCACCACCGGACCCTGTGGGAGCCGGCGTTGCCGGCGATAGGCCCTGAAGGACTCCACAAAAAAGGGCCGCTTGCGCGGCCCTTTTTTTGTTTAGAACTTGTAGCCGATACCGACCATGTAGACCCATGGATCGATATCCACATCGACCTTGGTCTGGCCGACGCCCAGAGCGCTCGGGCCATCGATCTTGGCTTCGGTGTTGATATCGACGTACCAGACCGAGGCGTTGAACAGCAGGTTGTCGGTGAGCATGTAGTCCATACCCAACTGGCCGGCCAGGCCGACCGAGTTCTTCATCTTCATGTTGCTGAAACCTTCGGCCTTGCGCTGGCTGGTCAGGTCTTCGTTGAAGAACAGGGTGTAGTTGATACCGATACCGGCATAAGGCTGGAACTTGGAGCCGGCATCCATCGGGTAGTACTGGACCGACAGGGTTGGCGGCAGGTGTTTGATGTCGGCCAGCTTGCCGTCCAGGGCCGGGCCAAGGCCTTTCACATTCACCTGGTGCTGGAATGGCGTGGCCGCCAGCAACTCGATGCCGACGTGGTCGGTGACCATGTAGGCAAACGCCAGGCCCAACTGGGTATCGCTGTCCACGGTAGCCTTGGTGCCGCTGACCTTGGCGCCGTCGAGTTTCAGATTGCCGCTGTCTTCGTGCGGATCGACGGTCGCAGCACCGGCACGGACGATGAAATCACCGGCCTGGTGGGCATGGGCGGCAGGCGCTGCAAGGGCGAGGGCGATCAGCGAGGCGCCGAGCAAGGACTTGTTCATGGAAGCTCCGAGGGGACATTAGGATTCGATGGTTCCCATGTTAAGGAGCTGCCACGGGGCGGATTTTGATTCAGCTCAATGAAAGCGAAGGCACCTCGGCGCGGCCATTCATTGTAGTTCGTAGGCGTAGATTTTCTCGGCTTCCATCTGATAACCGGCCTCGGCCAGCTCGCTGGACGACGACTGGACACGCATCGGCCCTTCGATCCAGTACGGCTGGTACAACTCCTCGACCTTGATGCCGATTTCACTGACTACATGCACGATCTGGTTCGACGGCGGTGGCGGCACGTGGATGCAGGCGCCGTAGTAAGGCACCAGGAGGAACTCGGTGGTGCGGCCGTCCTCGTTCACTTCCAGCGGCACGATATAACCCGGCAGCTTCACCTGCTGGCCGTCCAGCTCCTTGACCACCGGGGCGTTCGGTACCTGCTGGTGCGCCGCTGGCGCCGCTTCGGCGGCCAGGGCGTCACCCAGGTTGGAGAGGTCGGAGAGGTTGTGCATCGGCGTCATTTGCGGCTCGATCACAGGCGCGCCGGGCGGGATCAGTTGCGGCCATTCCAGGGCTCGCGGCTCGCCTGCCCAGGCGGGCATGGCGAGGAACAACAGCAACAGCAGGGCACGACGCATTGCACGGATACTCACAGATGAATGGACAGGCCATCGGCCAACGACTGTCGATAGGCCCGCCAGGCCGGGATGCTGCCCATCAGCACCGCCGCGCCGAGGATGATCGCCAATAGCGTCCACTCATGGGCGCTGGGCAAGGCCAGCGGCAGGTATAACCCATAGTTGGCCTGCACGTAACCCTGGGCCACGGCGATCCCCAGATACAACAGGCCAAGGCCGGCAACGATGCCGGACAGGGCCAGGGCGGAGGCCTCCAGCACCAGCAAGCCGCCGACATGCCAGGGGCGTGCGCCCACCGAACGCAGGATGGCCATCTCCCGGCGGCGTTCGTTGAGGCTGGTGAGGATCGCCGTGAGCATGCCGATCAGTCCGGTCAGCACCACGAACAGCGAGATCACGAACAGTGCCTGCTCCGCCGTGCCCATCAGGCTCCACAGCTCCTGCAGGGCCACGCCGGGCAGGATCGCCAGCAATGGCTCGCCACGGAATTCGTTGATCTCCCGCTGCAGGGAGAAGGTCGCCACCTTGCTGTTCAGGCCGAGCATGAAGGCGGTGATCGCCTGGGGCGTCAGGTCCATGTTGCGTGCCTCGTCGGCGCTGATGCGCCCGGCGCCACGGGCCGGCACGCCGTTGTGCCAGTCGATGTGGATCGCCTCCATGCCGCCCAGGCTGATGTGCAGGGTGCGGTCCACCGGGGTGCCGGTGCGCTTGAGCACGCCGACCACGGTGAACGGCTTGTCGTCGTGCTTGACCAGGCTGATGGCGGCGACGCCGTGGGCCAGCACCAGCTTGTCGCCGAGCTTGTAGTGCAGTGCTTCAGCCACTTCGGCGCCCAGCACCACTTCGAACGGATCACTGGCGAACGGCCGGCCCTGGCTCAGTTCCAGGCTCTGCCGACGACCGTACTGGTAATGCTCGAAGTAGGCCTGGGTGGTGCCCATCACCCGGTAGCCGCGGTGCGAGTCGCCGAGGGAAATCGGAATCGCCCACTTCACCCGCTTGTCATTGGCGTAGTGCTCGAAGCTGTCCCAGCGGATGTTGTTGGTGGCGTTGCCGATGCGGAACACCGAGTACAGCAGCAGGTTCACCGAGCCGGAGCGGGCGCCGACGATCAGGTCGGTGCCGCTGATGGTACTGGCGAAGCTGGCGCGCGCTTCGGTGCGGACCCGTTCCACGGCCAGCAGCAGGCACACCGACAGGGCGATGGCGAAGGCGGTGAGGAAGGCGGTGAAACGGCGGTTGGCCAGGCTGGCCAGGGCAAGGCGGAGCAGGTACATCAGGCCTCCGGTTCGCTGGCGGAGCGGGCCGCGCGGTTGAGTTCGGCAAGGGACAGCTGGCGGTCGAACAACGGTGCCAGGCTCTGGTCATGGCTGACGAACAGCAGGCTGGAGCCGGCGTCGCGGCATTCGCTGAACAGCAGGCGGATAAAGGCTTCGCGGGTGTCGGCGTCGAGGGCCGAGGTCGGCTCGTCGGCGATCACCAGCTCCGGCTGGCCGATCAGCGCGCGGGCGGCGGCGACCCGTTGCTGCTGGCCGATGGACAGGCTGTCGGCGCGGCGCACCAGCAGGTCGGGGTCCTTCAGGCCGAGGTGCGCCAGCAGCACAGTGGCGGCTTCGGCGACTGTGCCGTGGCGTTGCGCAGCGCGTTCGGCGCGGGTTTTGGAAAAGCGGCAGGGCAGCTCGACGTTTTCCCGGACCGAGAGAAACGGCAGCAGGTTGAACTGCTGGAAAATGTAGCCGGTGTGGTCGACGCGGAAACGGTCGCGGGCGCTCTGGCTCAGTTCGCCAAGCTCCTGGCCGAGCAGGCGGATACTGCCGCGGTCGGCTTTCTGCACGCCGCCGAGCAGGCCCAGCAGGGTGGTCTTGCCGCTGCCACTGGGCCCCTTGAGGAACAGCGATTCGCCGGCTTCGAGGCGCAGTGTCGGGATGTCCAGCAGGGGCGGGTGGCCCGGCCAGGCAAAGCCCAGGTCGGTCAGTTCAATCAGTGCCTGGCTCATAAATCGACGCCCGGGTTACCCCGGGCGCTTCACTGGTAAAGAGGACTTAGAAGTTGATCGTAGCTTTCGCCGGCGTAGCCTCGACACCTTTCTGGCCGTTCGGGCCGATCAACTGGACCTGGATCTTCTGGGTCGAAGGGTAGGTCTTGAACAGCGGGGTCAGGTCCAGGGTCGCCAGTTGATCGGGCTTGGCGCATTCGAAGCGGTAGTGGGCGTGAATGTCGCTATGGCCGTGCTCGTGCTCGTCGCCATCCTCGTCCTTGCTCGGCGCATCGCCGAACAGCGGGCTTTCCAGTTCCTGGTCGCTTTCCTTGCAATTGGCGGCGGCGGTCAGGCCGAACAGCTTCAAGGGTTGTTCGAGCTGCGCGCGTACGGCGGCGACCTTGGCTTTGTCGGCATCGCTCTGGGCCGCATGCTCGAAACCCACCAGGTTCATCGCCGGGCTTTCCAGTTCCAGCTCCAGGGTATTGCCGTCGAGTACCGCGTTGATGTGGGCGACGCCATGTTCGTGGGCGCCGAGGCTGCCATGTTGATGGTCGTGATCATGGTCGTGATCGTCGTGGGCCATGGCGGCGAGGGGCAGCAGGGCGAAGGGCAAGGCAAGCAACAGGCGACGCATGGCGGAACTCCGGAGCGGGCTTGGAAAGATTTTGAAATGTTATAACAAAGTAAAGTGTGCTTGCCAGCGTCCCTTGGCGAGTTTCATCTAGCGTGGGAGCATGAACGCCCTGGAATTCTTGAGAGTGGAAACATGCGAATTCGCGGACACATCGGCGAATGGCCGGTGGATTTGACCATCGATCTGGAGCCGCAGGAGCTGGCCAGTCTGGCCGGGCGGCTGATGGAGCAGGGGGCGACGACGACCAGTGCTGCGGCACCTGTGGCTGCTCAGCCGCGGGCGGACGATTCACAATGGCTGGCGGCGCGCGATCTGCTGCGTAATGCCGGGCAACTGGACGGGCCGGAGCTGCTGGGCTTGCTGGAAGGATTGGCGGGGAGTACGGCGGCGGGCAAACGGCTGCTGGTGCGGCTGCGCCACAGCAGTGAGGTGAAGGTGGAAAGCGGGGCGGATGCGCCGGTGTATCACTGGATCGGTTAGGCGCTCTTCAGGGCCTCATCGCTGGCAACGCCAGCTCCCACAGGGTCCTGTGTACGCCGCAGACCTTGTGGGAGCTGGCGTTGCCAGCGATGAGGCCGGTGCTGACTCAATACAAGGCAGCGAACAACTTGCGACGGTAGGTGCCCACCAGCGGATGGTCATTGCCCAGCAGCTCGAACACCTGCAGCAGGGTCTTGTGCGGCAAGCCGCCCTCATAACCGCGATTGCGCTTGAACAGCTTCAACAAGCCTTCCAGCGCCGCCTCGTACTGCTGGCGCGACAACTGCTGGATGGTCAGCTGATAAGCGGCTTCATCATCCTCGGCATTCTGCGCCAGGCGGGTTTTCAGATCGGCCACTTCCGGCAGGTCCTTGGCCTGACGCAGGAAGGTCAACTGGGCCTTGGCGCCGGCCAGTGCAGCCTTGTGTTCGTCGCTTTTCACCGCATCCAGCACGGTCTGCGCTTCCACCAGTTCGCCGCGCTCGGCCAGGCAGCGGGCATACAGGATCAGTGCCCCGGCATTGGTGTTGTCTTCGCCGAGCAGCGCCTTGAGGGTGGCTTCCGCCTCGCTGTAGCGGCCGTCATTGAACAGCGCCTGGGCCAGCTCCAGCGGATCGGCCGCAGGCGGTGGCGGCATTTGCACATGGGGTTCGAGCATGGCGCGCACCGCCGATTCCGGCTGGGCACCGGCGAAACCGTCCACCGGCTGGCCGTCCTTGAACAGCACCACGGTCGGCAGGCTGCGGATGCCGAAGCGGGCGACGATGTCCTGCTCGATGTCGCAGTTGACCTTGGCCAGCAGCAGCTCGCCCTGGTACTCCTCGGTGATCTTCGCCAGCATCGGCATCAGCGCCTTGCACGGCGCGCACCAGTCGGCCCAGAAGTCCACCAGCACCGGCTTGTGGTGCGAGTTGGCGATCACCACCTGATCGAAGTTGGCGACGGTGGTATCGAATATGTACGGCGATTCCTGACTCATCTCGACTCTCGCGAACGCATGAATGGCGCCACTATAAGGCCGCGCGACTGGCGTGGTACAGGCTCACCTGGCGAAACTCGTGGGGTTCGGCCAGGTCCGGCAGGGTCAGGGCGTGCAGGGTGTCGAGCTGGCGGTACAGTGGGTGACGGAAGTCACGGACCCGCGAGTCGGCGACCAGCGCCTGGCGGCCACGGCTGAGGAACTGGTCGAGCAGGGGCAGGTTGGCGCGGTCGTAGAGCACATCGGCCACCAGGATCAGGTCGAAACGGTCGTCTTCGGCGAAGAAATCGCTGGAGTAATTCAGCTCCACGCCATTCAGCGCCGCGTTGGCCCGGCTGGCTCCGAGCGCCAGCGGATCGAGATCGCAGGCCACCACTTCCAGCGCCCCGGCTTTCGCCGCCGCGATCCCGGCGATGCCGGAACCGGCGCCGAAATCCAGCACTCGCTTGCCCGCGACCCACTCAGGCCGCTCGGCCAGATAACGCGCCATGGCCAGGCCGCTGGCCCAGCAGAAGCTCCAGTACGGTGGCTCTTCAAGGATGCGCCGGGTTTCCTCGGGGCTGAAGGCGCGGTCCATGTTGTCGGCGTCGATCAGCCACAGCTTCAGCTCGCACTCCGGCAATTCGCTGACCACCAGCCGCGCGTCCCCCAGCAGCTCGCTCAGGGCCGCCTGCAATTCCAGTGGTGCCATCTACGGCGCCTTGTCCAGTTGCAGCGCGCCGAAGGCCTGGGTATCGGCGCGGGTTACGCTGACCGGCTTGAGGTGCAGGATCAGTTGCCCGGACTGGCTGGCGCGAGCGCGCAGCTCGACCCGGCCACCGGCCGGGAATACCTCGGGATTGAAGCGCAACTGGAATGGCAGGGCCTGGCCGGTGCCGTCGTAGGTGTCGCTGGCCAGCAGGCGCTGCGGCCGGCCGCGCTCGTCGATCACCAGCAGGGCGACCTCGACTTCCGCACCACGGGGAATATTGGTGAAGCTGCCGCTCAGCTCACGCTGGTAGGCGGGCAGCGGCGTCGGCACATGGACATGCTTGGCCACCGGTTTGGCCGGGGGCTGCGGCGGTACGGGCTTGGGGGTTTCGCTGCTGCAGGCGGCCAGCAGGGTGGCGAAACCGAGCACGGCGAGCGCTCGAAACGACATGGATAAATTCCTTAGGGGGCGTATTTCCTCACTGGATGGTAACCCCTTTGGCTTGTCTTGCCAGTCGGATGCGCTACCATGGCCCTCCCTTTTTTTGTTGCCTGCCACCATGCACTGTCCCTTCTGCGGTGCCAACGACACCAAAGTCATCGACTCGCGACTGGTCGCCGAGGGCGAGCAAGTGCGCCGCCGTCGCGAATGCGTGGCCTGCGGCGAGCGTTTCACCACCTTCGAAACAGCCGAGCTGGTGCTGCCGCGCCTGATCAAGCAGGACGGCACCCGCCAGCCCTTCGACGAAGACAAACTGCGTGCCGGCATGCAGCGTGCGCTGGAAAAGCGCCCGGTCAGCGTCGAGCGCCTGGAAGCCGCACTGGCCCATATCAAGCACAAGCTGCGGGCCAAGGGCGAGCGCGAGGTCAAGTCGCTGGTGGTCGGCGAGCTGGTGATGAACGAGCTGCGCAAGCTCGATGAAGTCGCCTACATCCGTTTCGCCTCCGTCTACCGGCGCTTCCAGGACCTCGACGAATTCCGCGAAGAAATCGACCGCCTGGCCCGCGAGCCTTCCGAAGAGTGAACATGTCCACAGAACGCGCCGTGCTCGACGCCCACTACATGGCCCGCGCCCTGGAACTGGCGCGCAAGGGCCTGTATTCGACCCACCCGAACCCGCGGGTGGGCTGCGTCATTGTCCGTGACGGGCGCATCGTCGGCGAAGGCTGGCATATCCGTGCCGGCGAACCCCATGCCGAGGTGCATGCCCTGCGCGAGGCCGGCGAACTGGCCCGTGGCGCCTGTGCCTACGTCACCCTGGAGCCTTGCAGCCATCACGGACGCACGCCGCCTTGCGCCGAAGCGCTGGTGAAGGCCGGGGTAGCGCGGGTGGTCGCGGCGATGCAGGATCCCAATCCGCAAGTGGCCGGCAATGGTCTCAAGCGGCTAAATGACGCTGGTATCGAAGTCGCCAGCGGCGTGCTCGAAGCCGAGGCCCGGGCGCTCAATCCCGGTTTCCTCAAGCGTATGGAACACGGCCTGCCGTTCGTGCGGGTCAAGCTGGCCATGAGCCTCGACGGACGTACCGCCATGGCCAGCGGCGAAAGCCAGTGGATCACCGGCCCCGCCGCGCGCTCCGCCGTGCAGCGCCTGCGCGCCCGCTCCAGCGTGGTACTGACCAGCGCCGCCAGCGTGATCGCCGACAACGCGCGGATGACCGTGCGTGGTGCGGAGCTGGGCCTGGACGCCGAGACGACCACGTTGGCCCTGGGTCGCCCGCCGCTCCGCGTGCTGATCGACGGCCGCCTGCGTCTGCCACTGGATGCGCCGTTCTTCCAGGCCGGCCCGGCGCTGGTGGTGACCGCCGCCGAGGACGACCCGCGCTACGACGCCGCCGGCCATCAACTGCTGCGCGTGCCGGGCGAGAATGGCCAGGTCGATCTGCGCCAGTTGCTGGTCGAGCTGGCCCGACGCGATATCAACGAAGTGCTGGTGGAGGCCGGTCCCGGTCTTGCCGGCGCCTTCGCCCAGCAAGGACTGGTCGACGAATACCAGCTGTTCATCGCTGGCAAGTTCCTCGGCTCTGCCGCCCGCCCGCTGCTCGACTGGCCGCTGGCCCGGATGAGCGAGGCACCAGCCCTGAAAATCATCGAAATGCGCGCCGTTGGCGATGACTGGCGAGTCATTGCCATCCCCGCGCCCGCCCCAGGCGTATAATTCGCGGTCTGTTCGCGAGGAGCATCCCATGTTCACCGGCATCATCGAATCCATCGGCAGCATCCGTAACATCACCCCGAAAGGCGGTGACGTGCGCGTCTATGTCGAAACCGGCAAGCTCGATCTGGGCGACGTCAAACTGGGCGACAGCATCGCGGTCAACGGCGTCTGCCTCACCGCGGTCGAGCTGCCGGGCGACGGCTTCTGGGCCGACGTCAGCCGCGAAACCCTCGACTGCACCGCCTTCGACGACCTCAAGGCCGGCAGCCGGGTCAACCTGGAAAAGGCCCTGACCCCGACCACCCGCCTCGGCGGTCACCTGGTCAGCGGTCACGTCGACGGTGTCGGCGAGATCGTCTCGCGCACCGATAACGCCCGCGCCATCCAGTTCCGCGTCCGCGCACCCAAGGAGCTGGCCAAGTACATCGCCCACAAGGGCTCGATCACCGTCGACGGCACCAGCCTGACGGTCAATGAAGTCGATGGCGCCGAGTTCGAGCTGACCATCGTCCCGCACACCCTGGCCGAAACCATCATGGCCGACTACCGTCCCGGTCGCCGGATCAACCTTGAGGTCGACCTGCTCGCCCGCTACCTGGAGCGCCTGCTCCTGGGCGACAAAGCCGCCGAGCCGAGCAAAGGCAGCGGTATCACCGAAAGCTTCCTGGCCGCCAACGGCTACCTGAAATCCTGAATTGAGAAGGGGGTGCCGCGTGGCGCTCAACACCATCGAAGAACTGGTCGAAGACATCCGCCAGGGCAAAATGGTCATCCTGATGGATGACGAAGACCGCGAGAACGAAGGCGACATCATCATGGCAGCCGAGTGCTGCCTGCCCGAGCACATCAACTTCATGGCCAAGCACGCCCGCGGCCTGATCTGCATGCCGATGACCCGCGAGCGCTGCGAGACCCTGAAGTTGCCGCTGATGGCACCGCGCAACGGTTCCGGCTTCGGCACCAAGTTCACCGTGTCGATCGAGGCTGCCGAAGGCGTCACCACCGGCATCTCCGCCGCCGACCGCGCGCGCACCGTGCAGGCTGCCGCGGCCAAGGACGCCAAGGCCGAAGACATCGTCAGCCCCGGCCACATCTTCCCGCTGATGGCCCAGCCTGGCGGCACCCTGGCCCGCGCCGGCCACACCGAGGCCGCCTGCGACCTGGCGCGCATGGCCGGTTTCGAGCCGAGCGGGGTGATCTGCGAAGTGATGAACGACGACGGCACCATGTCCCGCCGTCCGGAACTGGAAGTGTTCGCCGCCGAGCACGGCCTGAAGATCGGCACCATCGCCGACCTGATCCACTACCGCATGATCCACGAGCGCACTATCCAGCGCATTTCCGAGCAGCCGATCGAGAGCGAGCTGGGCAGCTTCAACCTGGTCACCTACCGTGATGCGGTGGAAGGCGACGTGCACATGGCCCTGACCCTGGGCAAGATCTGCGCCGAAGAGCCGACCCTGGTCCGCGTGCACAACATGGACCCGCTGCGCGACCTGCTGCTGGTCAAGCAGCCGGGCCGCTGGAGCCTGCGTGCGGCCATGGCCGCCGTGGCCGAGGCCGGCAGCGGCGTGGTGCTGCTGCTCGGTCACCCGCTGGACGGCGACGTGCTGCTGGCGCATATCCGCGAAAGCGCGGGCGATGCGCCGACCAAGGCGCCGACCACCTACAGCACCGTCGGTGCCGGTTCGCAGATACTTCGTGACCTCGGTGTGCGCAAGATGCGCCTGATGAGTTCGCCGATGAAGTTCAACGCGATATCCGGATTCGATCTGGAAGTTGTAGAATACGTGCCCTCTGAATGACCCGACGGTGTTTGACCGTTGCCCATTCGTGACCAAAACTCCCACAGGCCGCGTTCTTGCGGCCTGGCTCTTTAAGATGAGAATCCCGCAATGTCCCTGAAGACCATCGAAGGTACCTTCATTGCCCCCAAAGGTCGCTACGCTTTGGTGGTTGGCCGCTTCAACAGCTTCGTCGTCGAAAGCCTGGTGAGCGGTGCCGTTGACGCCCTGGTTCGTCATGGCGTGAGCGAAAGCGACATCACCATCATCCGTGCACCTGGCGCGTTCGAAATCCCGCTGGTCACGCAGAAGGTCGCCCAACAGGGTGAATACTCCGCGATCATCGCCCTGGGCGCCGTGATCCGTGGCGGTACTCCACACTTCGAATACGTTGCGGGCGAATGCACCAAGGGCCTGGCCCAGGTGTCCATGGAGTTCGGTATTCCTGTCGCCTTCGGTGTCCTGACCGTCGATTCCATCGAGCAGGCCATCGAGCGTTCCGGCACCAAGGCCGGCAACAAGGGCGCCGAAGCCGCGCTGTCCGCTCTGGAAATGGTCAGTCTGCTGGCGCAGCTGGAGGCCAAGTGATTAGCGACGAAAGCGATCGTTTCAACCCGCGCGATCCAAAACCCGCCGATGCGGGCAAGCCATCGAAAAGCGCCAAGCGTCGCGAAGCCCGCAAGCTCGCGACCCAGGCCCTGTACCAGTGGCACATGGCTCAGCATTCGCTGAACGAGATCGAAGCGCAGTTCCGGGTCGACAACGATTTCAGCGACATCGATGGCGCCTACTTCCGCGAGATCCTCCACGGGGTCCCGGCGAAGAAGAACGAAATCGACAACGCCCTCAAGCCTTGCCTGGATATGGCCCTGGAAGAGCTCGACCCGGTCGAGCTGTCCGTGCTGCGCCTGTCGGGCTGGGAACTGCTGATGCGCCAGGACGTGCCGTACCGCGTGGTGATCAACGAGGGCATCGAGCTGGCCAAGGTCTTCGGTTCCACCGATGGCCACAAGTTCGTCAACGGCGTTCTCGACAAGCTCGCACCCGTGCTTCGCGAAGCCGAAGTGAAGGCCTTCAAGCGCTGATTCCGGCGCTGCCTGTCCATGGGTGAGTTCGAGCTGATCCGCCAGTTCTTCGCCGCCGCGCCTTGTGCGCAGGGCGGCGAAGGCATTGCCCTTGGCATCGGTGACGATTGCGCATTGCTGGCGCCGATGCCTGGCGAACAGCTGGCGATCTCCACCGACACGCTGGTGGCCGGGGTGCACTTCCCCGCCGTCAGCGATCCTTTCCTGCTCGGCCAGCGTTCGCTGGCGGTAGCGGCCAGCGACCTGGCCGCCATGGGCGCCACCCCCCTTGCCTTCACCCTTGCCCTGACCCTGGCCGATACCGACCCGGACTGGCTGCGCGACTACGCCCGCGGCCTGAGCCAGATGGCCCGCCAGTGTGGCCTGAGCCTGATCGGCGGCGACACCACCCGCGGCCCCTTGAGCCTGACCATGACCGTGTTCGGTCGCGTGCCCGTCGGCCAGGCGCTGACCCGCAGCGGCGCGCAGGTCGGTGACCTGCTCTGCGTCGGCGCCGAGCTGGGCAATGCTGCCGGCGCCTTGCCGCTGGTGCTGGGCGAGCGTCAGGCCGATGCAACCCTGGCCGCGCCGCTGCTGTCTCATTTCTGGTCACCGCCGCCGCAGATCGCGCTGGGCCAGGCCCTGCGCGGCAAGGCTACGGCGGCGCTGGATATTTCCGATGGTCTGCTGGCCGACTGCGGGCATATCGCCCGGGCTTCCGCAGTAGCCCTGCGCCTGGAGCTGGAACGCGTGCCGCTGGGCGCGGCACTGATCGGGTTCCTCGGTCTCGATGGTGCCCGGCAGGCGGCGCTGACCGGTGGTGACGACTACGTGATTGCCTTCACCCTGCCGCCCGCCGAACTGGACGGACTGCTCGCCGAGGGCTGGCCGGTGTACGTGGTGGGGCGGGTCGAAGCCGGCAGCGGCGTCAGCCTGCACGATGGGCAAGGCCGCGATATCACCCCCGCCGTACGCGGGTATCAACACTTTAGGGAGACACCGTGACCGACCACCCGAACCAGGTGCCAGCGGAAAACGTTCCGCCTTCGGTCTGGCGCAACCCCTGGCATTTCCTCGCCTTCGGCTTCGGCTCCGGCACCCTGCCCAAGGCCCCGGGCACCTGGGGTTCGCTGGTGGCGCTGCCATTCGTGCCGTTGTGGCAGATGCTGCCCGACTGGGGCTACTGGCTGATGCTCGGCCTGACCATGCTGTTCGGCTTCTGGCTGTGCGGCAAGGTCGCCGACGATCTCAAGGTGCATGACCACGAAGGCATCGTCTGGGATGAAATGGTTGGCATGTGGATCACCCTCTGGCTGGTGCCGGAAGGCTGGCTGTGGCTGCTGGCCGGTTTCCTCATGTTCCGCTTCTTCGACATCCTCAAGCCGTGGCCGATCCGCTGGGTCGACCGGCATGTGCATGGCGGGGTAGGCATCATGCTCGATGATGTGCTGGCCGGGGTCTTCGCCTGGCTGGCCATGCAAGTGCTGGTGTGGAGTCTGATCTAAAGGGAGTCGCGTAATGCGCAAATGGCTGTTGTTGCTAGCCATGCTGGCCGGGATGCTGGGAGTCGCGCGGGCCGAAGGGCTGCCGGCGGAGGTACGTCTGGCCAGCGAGGCCTGGCAGGACTACACCAATGCCGACGGTACCGGTGTCGGCTGGGATGTGCTGCGCAAGGTGTTCGAGCCGGCGGGGGTCAAGGTCCGCGTGCTCAGCGCGCCTTACACCCGTGCCATCGGCCTGGTCAAACGCGGCGAGGCGGATGCCTGGGTCGGCTCCTACCATGAGGAACTTTCCGACAACCTCTACCCGCGCTGGAACTTCGATTCCGACCATATCTATGCCCTCGGGCTGATCAGCAAGCCGGTGCCCACTCCGGAAAACATCGGCCAGTTCCGCCTGTCCTGGGTACGCGGCTACGACTACCAGAACTACCTGCCGAACGTCGGCTACTACCGCGAAGTGCAGCGCCGCGACGGCATCCTGCCGATGCTCGAGCGCGAGCGGGTCGACTTCTACATCGACGCCCAGACCGAGGTGAACTACGTTCACGCCCAGTCCGACCATCCGCAGAACTTCCGCAGCACCCATGTGGCAGAACTGCCTTTGTACCTGGCATTCGGCAACACGCCCGAGGGCAAGGCACTGCGTGACCTGTTCGACAAACGCATGGACGAGCTGGTGCCGAGCGGCGCGCTGAAGCCGATTTTCGAGCGCTGGAAGCAACCGTATCCGTTCGATAAACCCTTTAAATAGGCGGGTCAGCATCGAACTTTTCGATCTTTTGCCCCAGTAATTCAGCATAAGCAGCTGCGGCAAGCTGCTGTTACAATCGGCCCACGTCAATTTTCACGCATATCAGGAGCACAAGGTGCCCGTCGTTTTCGTTGCTGCTTCCAAGCTGCCTACTCCTTTCGCGACTTTCACCATGCACGGTTTTCTCGACGAAGCCACCGGCCGCGAGCACGTCGTGCTCAGCCTCGGCGACGTTGCCGATGGCCAGCCGGTGCTGGGTCGCCTGCATTCCGAATGCCTGACGGGCGATGCCCTGTTCAGCCAGCGGTGCGATTGCGGTTCGCAGCTCGAAGCAGCCCTGCAAGCCATTGCCCGGGAAGGGCGTGGCGTACTTCTCTATCTGCGCCAGGAAGGCCGTGGCATTGGCCTGCTGAACAAGATCCGCGCATACGAGTTGCAGGATGGCGGGGCCGACACGGTCGAGGCCAACGAGCGCCTGGGCTTCGCCGCCGACCAGCGTGACTACGCCATGTGCCGGCCGATGCTGGAACACCTGGGGGTCACCGCACTGCGCCTGATGACCAACAACCCGCGCAAGGTCAAGGCACTGACCGACATGGGCATCGTCGTCGCCGAGCGCGTGCCGCTGCACACCGGGCACAACCCGCACAACAAGCACTACCTGGCCACCAAGGCCGGCAAGCTCGGCCACATGATGGGCAACGAGCACCAGGGCGAGGTCGGCCGCGCGTGACCCGCAGCCAGGTGCGCAGCCGCCTGACCCTCGCCTGGTGGCAATACCTGGCGGTGGCGCTGGCACCCTTGCTGGTGTTCGCCTGGGCTTTCGGCGGCATGCAGCCGCTGATGCCTATCCTGGCCATGCCGATGTTCATCGCCGGCGTCGCTTCGATGTTCCTCACCCTGCCGCGTTTCGGTGTGTACAAGCATGCCCTGATCGCCACCGGCAAGGCCCTCGACAGTGAGGCCGAGCCGGCCGCCTGGATCGAGCTGGCCCGGGTTCGCCGCCTCGGCATGCTGTTCGCCTGCCTGCCGGCCTGGGTTGCCGCGCTGTCGGTGTTCGTCGGCCTGGAGGCGGTGCCGCAGATCCTCCTGGCGATCTCCAGCGTGGTGATCCTCTACCTCTACCGCATCCCTCGCCAGTTGGCCTGATGCGCGCCCTCGTGCTGCTGGTGCTGCTGGCCTGCGCCGGCACCTTGGCCGCGGCGCCGCGGGTGGTCAGCCTGGCGCCCTCACTGTCGGAAATCGTCGTCGAGTTGCAAGCCAGCGATCTGCTGGTGGGCGTGCTCGATGGCGGAGAACGGCCGGCCGCCATTGCCCAGCTACCTTCGGTAGGCCGCTACGGCCAGCTCGACCTGGAGCGCCTGCTCAGCCTCAAGCCCGACCTGATCCTGCTCTGGCCCGCCAGTGTGCCGCCGGCCCAGCGCGCCCAACTGGAGCGCCTGGGGATCGCACTGGTCAGCGCCGAACCCCATGATCTCGACAGCCTGATCACGCAGATCGCCGTTATTGGCGAACGACTCGGGCGTGCCGACGCCGGGCAGCGCTACGCCGGGCAATTGCGCACGCGGCTGGACGAGCTGCGCACGCGCTATCGCCGCGAGCAGCCGCTGCGGGTGTTCTATCAGGTCTGGGACAAGCCGCTGTACACGGTCGGCGGCGGGCAGATCATCAGCGATGCGCTGAAGGTGTGCGGTGCGCGCAATCTGTTCGATGACCTCGCCTTGCCGGCACCGCAGGTCAGTATCGAAAGCGTGTTGCAGCGGGATCCGCAGGTGATCCTGGCGGGCGACCAGGCACAGCTGGAGGCCTGGAAGACCTGGTCCCAGGTCAGCGCAGTGCGTGATGGTCAGCTGTTGCGAGTGCCGGACAAGGGCCTCGAACGCCCCAGCGGGCAGATGATCGAGGCCACCGCGAAGCTCTGCGAAGCGCTGGCTAAAGCTCCGGCGTCCAGTTGATCGCGAACAGCCAGGTGCGGCCTTCCTCGCGATAGCCATAGTAGCGGCCATCATGGTTGTACTGGCTACGGGCGTAGTCCTTGTCCAGCAGATTCTCGGCCTTCAGTTCCAGGCGCAGTTCCGGAGTCAGTGCCCAGCTGGCGCGGGCGCCTAGCAGGCCGTAGCCGCCGAGGCGACGCTGGTTGGTGGCATCGGCGTAGCTGCTGCTCACCGCCTGCCACGAAGCGCCGAGGCCGAGGCGATCGAACTGCCGGTCCAGATCCAGGCTCAGGGTGCGCCGCGCACGGCGTTCTAGTGTGTGCCCGTTGTCGCGGTCGCGCGGGTCCATCACGGCCAGGCCCAGACGGCTCTGCCAGCCCCACCAGTCCTGGCTCAGGCTGCTCTCGAAACCGATGATGCGGGCCTTGCTCACGTTGTACGGCGCGGTATCGCGAAAGACGATGGCGTCGCGCAGGTCGGTGCGGTACAGCGAGGTTTCCAGGCGACTGCTATCGCTCAACTGGCTGCGCCACTGCACTTCGTAGCTCTTCGAATGCTCGGGCTTGAGGTCCGGGTTGGCCGCGAAGGGGTAGTACAGGTCGTTGAAGGTCGGTGCGCGGAAGCCTTCGCTGTAGGACAGCAGCAGGTCGTTGTCGGCATTCAGCGGCAGGGTCAGGCTGCCGCTCCAGGTGTTCTGCCCGCCGAACTGCTGGTTGCGGTCGCGGCGCAGGCCGAGCTCGGTGGAGAACTGCTCGCCCTGGTAACGGTGCTGGACGAACACCGCGCGGTTCCAGCGGCTGTCCTCGCTGAAATCGGTGCTGGCGCGCAGGCGGTCGACCCAGGCGTCGCCGCCCAGCAGCAGGCTGTGGTGCTCGTCGAGGTCGATATCGTTCTGCCAGGTCAGCGAGTCGCGGTAGGTGTTGTAGACATCCTCGGCGTTGCTCAGCTTGTCGCGGCTACGGTCGCGGTTTTCGCTGTGGCCCAGTTCCAGCCGCGAATGCCATTGCTCGGTGAGCTGCGCTGCGACGTGGGTGCTGACGCTGCTCACGGTGAAGTCGGTGTAGGGGGCCTGTGGCTGGAGCAGGCCGCTATCCATGTCGTACAGCCCGTAGGGGTTGTCGAATTCGCGGCGGCCGCGGCTGTCCAGGACGTTGGCGCCGATCTCCACGCTGTCGCTCAACTGGTGCGACAGGTTCAGGCTCAGCGAGCGATTGCGCCAGGCGTCGTGGTCCTGGTCGCTGGGATAGGACTGGCGGGTATCGTCGATCCCGGCGCTTTCATCCAGGCTGGCGCCGAGGCTGAAGCGGGTACGGCCATCGCCGCCGGACAGGCCGAGGCTGCGCTCGAAGTTCTGCTGGCTGCCGGCGGCCAGGCGCATGCGCGCTTGCAGGCCCTGCTCGGCGCCGCGCCGGGTAAAGATCTGGATCACCCCGCCCATGGCATCGCTGCCGTAGATGGCCGAACGCGAACCGCGCAGCACTTCCACTCGTTCGATCTGCTCGATGGGCAGGTATTGCAGGCCGCTGTCGCCGGAGGAGGTATTGGCGATGCGCTGACCGTCCACCAGCACCAGGCTCTGGGCCGACTTGGTACCGCGGATGAAGATCCCCGGCAGGCTGCCGCGCCCGCCGGTGCGAGCCACCTGGACGCCCGGGACGCGGGTCAGCAGTTCTTCGACGCTGCCGGGCTGCAGGCGCTCGATATCGTCGCGGGTGAATACCGTGCTGGCGGCGCTGGACTGGCTGCGGTCCTCGACCTGGCGGTTGGCGCTGATCACTACATCGGGGAGGGTCAGGGCGCTGTCGCGGTCGATGGGGTCGGCGAGCAGAGGAGTCGGGAGAGTGAGAAGAATCGGGGTAAGGCGGAGGAGTTTCATTGACTGTTCCATTGCTATCGCCGGCAACGCCGGCTCCCACAGGTTGTGCATGCACCGCCGAACCTTGTGGGAGCCGGCGTTGCCGGCGATGAGGCCCTTACAGCCCCAGCAATTCCATGCGCTTGCGCACCGAAGCCTCGATGCCGACAGCATCCAGCCCGCACTCGGCAAGCATCTGCGCCGGCTTGGCATGCTCGACATAGACATCCGGCAGGCCCAGGTGCAGCAGCGGCTTGAGCACGGCTTCAGCGGCGAGGAACTCACCCACCGCCGCACCGGCACCGCCCATGATCGCGTTCTCTTCGATGGTCACCAACAGCTCGTGGCTGCCAGCCAGTTCCCGCACCAGGGCTTCGTCCAGCGGCTTGACGAAGCGCATGTCGACCACGGTGGCGTCGAGGCTTTCGCCGACCTTCAGCGCCTCGGCCAGCTGCACGCCGAACACCAGCAGGGCGACCTTGCTGCCCTGGCGGCGAATCACGCCCTTGCCGATTTCCAGTGGTTCCAGGCTGTCCTCGATCGGCGCGTTGGGGCCGCTGCCACGTGGGTAGCGCACGGCGGCCGGGCCGTTGTACAGGTGGCCGGTGCTGAGCATGCGGCGCAGCTCGTTCTCGTCGCTCGGAGTCATCACCAGCATGCCGGGGATGCAGCGCAGGTACGACAGGTCGAAGCTGCCGGCATGGGTCGGACCGTCTTCGCCGACCAGGCCGGCGCGGTCGATGGCGAACAGCACGTCGAGGTTCTGCACCGCGACGTCGTGGATCAGCTGGTCGTAGGCGCGCTGGAGGAAGGTCGAGTAGATCGCCACCACCGGCTTGGAGCCCTCGCAGGCCATGCCGGCGGCCAGGGTCACGGCGTGCTGCTCGGCGATCGCCACGTCGAAGTAGCGCTGTGGATAACGTTCGCTGAAGGCCACCAGGTCGGAGCCTTCCTTCATCGCCGGGGTGATGCCGACCAGGCGTTCGTCGGCGGCAGCCATGTCGCACAGCCACTGGCCGAACACTGCGGAGTACTTCGGTCCGCCGGCCTTTTTCGGCGCGGCGGCGGGGGCGTCCACGGGTTCCAGCTTGGTGATCGCGTGGTAGCCGATCGGGTCGACCTCGGCCGGGGCGAAGCCCTTGCCCTTCTTGGTCACCACATGCAGGAACTGCGGGCCCTTGAGGTCGCGCATGTTGCGCAGGGTGGCGATCAGGGTCGGCAGGTCGTGGCCGTCGATGGGGCCGATGTAGTTCCAGCCCAGCTCTTCGAACAGGGTGCCGGGAACCAGCATGCCCTTGGCGTATTCCTCGGTGCGACGGGCGATCTCCCAGGCGCCGGGCAGGCGCGACAGCACTTTCTTGCTGCCTTCGCGCATGCTCGCGTAGGTGCGGCTGGAGAGGATCTTGGCCAGGTAGTTGGACAGGCCGCCGACGTTGCGCGAGATCGACATGTCGTTGTCGTTGAGGATCACCAGCATGTCGGCGTTGACTTCCTGGGCGTGGTTCAACGCCTCGAAGGCCATGCCGGCAGTGAGGGCGCCGTCGCCGATCACTGCGATCGACTTGCGCGACTCGTTGCGCAGGCGGGCGGCGATGGCCATGCCCAGCGCAGCGCTGATCGAGGTGCTGGAGTGACCGACGCCGAAGGTGTCGTATTCGCTCTCGCTGCGCCGCGGGAAGGCGGCCAGGCCGTCCTTCTGGCGCAGGGTGTTCATGCGCTGGCGGCGGCCGGTGAGGATCTTGTGCGGATAGGCCTGGTGCCCGACGTCCCACACCAGCCGGTCGTCCGGGGTGTCGAAGACGTAGTGCAGGGCGATGGTCAGCTCGATGACGCCCAGGCCGGCACCGAAGTGGCCGCCGGTCTGGCCGACGCTGTAGAGCAGCTCCTGGCGCAGTTCGTCAGCCAGGTTCTCCAGGTCGGCTTCGGCCAGACGCCGCAGGCCGGCGGGCGTGGCGGCACGGTCCAGCAATGGCGTGACCGGGCGTTCGCGGGGGATCTCTTGAAACGTCGTGGGCATCAGGCGAGTCGTTATAGGTTTGAAGACGCGGCAGTTTACCCCATTGGGGAGAGACTGCCCATTTTGGGGTAACCGTGAGGTCCTAATCGCTGGCAAGCCAGCTCCCACAAGGTCCGGTGCATGCAGTACCTGTGGGAGCTGGCTTGCCAGCGATTAGGACCTACAAATCAGTTACGCCGTTCGACGATATAGCGCGCCAGCGCCCGCAGCGGTTCGGCGGCTGCGTCAAACGGCCGCACTGCTTCGATGGCCTGGTCGCGCAGTTCCAGGGCGTAGGCCTTGGCTGCGTCGAGGCCGAGCAGGGCCGGGTAGGTGGGCTTGTCACGGGCGATGTCGGCGCCCTGGCGCTTGCCCAGGGTCTCGGTGTCGCTTTCCACGTCGAGGATGTCGTCCTGCACCTGGAACGCCAGGCCGATGGCCTGGGCGTACTGTTGCAGGGCCGCCAGTTCGGCTTCGCCAGCACGCTCGCTGGCCAGGGCGCCGAGGCGCACGCTGGCTTCGATCAGCGCGCCGGTCTTGTGCCGGTGCATGAATTCAAGAGCTTTCTGGTCGAGCTTGAGGCCCACCGAGCCGAGGTCGATGGCCTGGCCGCCAACCATGCCGGCAGGGCCCGCCGCCTTGGCCAGGACCTGGACCATGGCCAGGCGGGTGGCGTCACCCTGCTGGCTCAGGCGCGGATCGAGCAGGGCGCTGAAGGCCAGGCTCTGCAGGCCGTCACCGGCAAGGATCGCGCAGGCTTCGTCGAAGGCCTTGTGGGTAGTCGGCTGGCCGCGACGCAGATCGTCGTCGTCCATGGCCGGCAGGTCGTCATGCACCAGCGAGTAGGCGTGGATCAGCTCCACCGCGCAGGCCGCGCCGTTGGCCTGTTCGGCAGTGCCGCCGAGGGCCTCGCAGGCGGCGTAGGCGAGCAGCGGACGGACCCGCTTGCCGCCGTTCATCACGCTGTAGCGCATGGCTTCGTAGAGCCGGGTGAGTTCCACCGAGGGCGCCTGGAACAGCGGCTCCAGGGCGGCATCGACGCGCGCCTGGCAAGCAGTCTGGTAGGCGCGGATCATTCGGCCTGTTCCGCGTCGAAGGGCTCGGCGGCCAGTTCGCCGTCACGCTCCAGCAGGATCTGCACTTTCTGCTCGGCCTGGGTCAGGGCACCCTGGCAGTCACGGGTCAGGCGGATGCCTTGCTCGAAGGCGGTCAGCGAGTCTTCCAGCGACAGCTCGCCGTTCTCCAGGCGCTCGACCAGGGCTTGCAGGTCGGCGAGGGATTGTTCGAAATCGATGGCGGCTTTTTTTCGGGCCATGGCGTCTGTCTCGGTGGCGGTTCGGAACGGCGCGACACTAGCAGAGCAGGGCAGTCGGGGCAAATCAGCGGCGGGTTGCCGGTCGTATTCCGGGGCCTGCGTTGTCGCCACTTATGGCCCTCTGCCATAATCGCGCCCGCTCAGCGTCCGGGGGCATTCCTTCTTTCGTTTGCCACATGGATCAGGCTGTGAGCCTTCTCTCGATCGAATCCGGCCTGTGTTTCATCCTCTTCTTCAGTGTCTACTGGAGCCTGTGCTGGAGCCCGCGCCTGCAGAACATCCTGTTGCTGGCGGGCAGCTACGGGCTGGTCGCCAGTTTCAGCCCGTGGGCCCTGTACGTGCTGTTCGGCTACACCCTGCTGGTGTACCTGCTCGGCCTGGCCGCGGCGATCTGGCCGGGGCGCTGGTGGGTGACGGCGGCGGTGCTGGCGCTGGTGCTTGGCGGTTTCTATCTGTTCAAGTACCAGGAGCTGTTCGCCGCCGGGGTCCAGGCGACGCTGGGCCTGTCGCCGCCGGTATTGCAGCTGCTGGTACCGATCGGCTTTTCCTTTTATGCCTTCCATTCGGTCAGCTACCTGGTGTCGATCAACCGCCGCGAACTGGACCCGGTGCCGCCGTTGGACCTGGCCCTGTACCTGGCGTTCTTCCCCAGCCTGGTCGCCGGGCCGGTCAATCGTGCCGGCGAGATGCTGCCGCAGATCCGCACCACGGCCATGCGCCAGGTGCTGGAGCCGCAGCGGGCGCTGGGCTTGATCGCCCTGGCGCTGGTCAAGGTGTTCCTGCTCAGCGGCTGGCTGGGCAGCCAGTGGGTCGATCCGGTGTTCGAAACGCCGGGCAACTTCACCCCGGCGCAGATCCTCCTGGCGGTGTATGGCTACAGCCTGCAGATCTACTTCAACTTCAGCGGCTATACCCATCTGGTCACCGGCATCGCCCTGTTGCTGGGCTTTCGCCTGCCGGTCAATTTCGATGTGCCCTATGTCGCGCGCAACCTGCGCGAGTTCTGGATGCGCTGGCATATCAGCCTGTCCACGTTCATCCGCGACTACGTGTATATCCCCCTGGGCGGCAATCGCCGTGGGGCCTGGCTGGCGACCCTGAACATGTTCCTCGCCATGCTGGTGTCCGGGCTGTGGCACGGGGCGAGCGTGAATTTCCTGATCTGGGGTGCGCTACACGGTGCCGGCCTGGCGGCGTACAAGCTGTATGCCCGGCTGGGCTGGACGGGACCGGCGTGGCTGGCGCGGGTGCTGACGTTCCATTACGTGGCCCTTGCCTGGATCTTCTTCCGCAGCACCAGCCTGGAGGGGGCTCTGGACATGCTGAACGGCCTGTCCGCCACGGACCTGCTCGGCGACAGCGGCCTGCTGCTGCTGGCATGCAGCCTGGCCCTGGCGCTTTATCCACAGACGGTCGCGCTGCTGCGCGGTGGTTTCGCCGCCACGACGCACTTGCCCTGGCAGTTCTATCCGCTGCCGTTCGCGCTGTTCCTGGCCCTGGCCATCTTTGCTGCGCCGTCCGGGGTGCCGGGGTTCATCTATGCCGGGTTCTGATCAGTTGTCGCGCACCCAACTGGGCGCGGCGCGGGTGCTCTATGCGCTGCTGTTCAGCGCCGTGCTGCTGGCCTGGCTGAACCAGCAATCGCTCAACCTGTATTGCCAGCAGCGTTACCACCAGAGCTGCGAACTGCCGATGCTGGGCGACAACCCGCTGTGGCGTCTGGGCGGCAAGCTCAACCAGGCGCTGGTCGATGCTCGCGAGCGCTTTTTCGACAGCCTCGACGGGCAGCAGGCGGCCGTCGCTGAAACGCCGGAGCCCGCACCGCCTCCGATGGTTGAGCTGGCACCGAATATCCCGGTGGTGACGGTGACTCTCGATACCCCGAGTCCCGCCCCGGTGAAACCCAAGCCTGTTGCAGCGGTAGCGAAACCGGCGCCTGTGCTGCCGGTCGTCCAGGCCTCGCCACAGGTCACCCTGAACAGCAGCGATGAAGTCTTCCTGGTCGGCGATTCGATGATGCAAGGCGTAGCCCCGCATCTGGCCAATACCCTGCTCAAGCGCTACGGCATCCGCACCACCAACCTCAGCCGGCAGAGCACGGGACTGGCCTATCCAGGCTTCTTCGACTGGCCGCGGACTGTGGAGAAGACCCTGCGCGAACACCCGAGGATCCGCCTGATGGTGGTCTTCCTCGGGCCCAACGACCCGTGGGACATGCCTCAGGGCAAGGGCAAGCCATTCCTGCGCTTCCGCACCCCGGCCTGGGAACAGGCCTACCGCCAGCGTATCGATGCCGTACTCGAGCACGCCCAGGCACGCGGCGTGCAGGTGATCTGGGTCGGCCCGCCGAACATGCGACAGGAGCGGCTGTCGACGGCCATGGCCTACCTGGGCGAGTTGTACCGCCAGCAGGCGCAGAGGCACGGCCAGCACTATGTGTCGGCCAACGCGGTGCTCGGTTACCGGGCCGGCGAGTTTTCCTCTACCGTTGACAACGGCCAGGGCGGGCAACTGCGCATCCGAGCCGACGATGGCATCCATTTCACCATTCCCGGGCAGAAGCTGATCGCCAACCAGGTGCTGGCCCTGATCAGCTTCCCCGGCCCAACCGTGACGGGGCATTGAGATGCGTCGAATGTTTTCCCTTCTGTTGCTGGGCTGTCTGTTGGCGGCGGGGCCGGTCGAGGCCGTCAGCCGCGACGGCAACCTCGGCCTGCTCGCCGGCAAGCTGCGGGTAGCGGCGCGGGCGCCAGTGAATATCGTCCAGTTCGGCGACTCGCATACCGCCGCCGACCTGTTCAGCGGCGAGTTGCGCCGGCTGTTCCAGAAGGACTACGGCGATGGCGGGATCGGCCTGGTCTCGGCGTTGCCGGTGCCGGGGACGCGCTACGAGCAGATCGTGCTCAAGGCTGCCGAGGCGCAGTGGAAGCTGGTATCGGCGCGCAATCAGCAGAGCGAGCAGTTTCCCTTGGGCGGCTACCTGGCACTGCCGCAGGTGGACAAGGCCAGTGTGCGGATCGAAGCGCGCCAGCCGAGCGAGCAGCGCTATCGGGTGTCCGCGCTGTACCAGGCCACGCAGCACAGCGGCCTGCATGCCCGTGACGGGCAGAACCCGGATCGTCGGGTGATGCTCGCCGCCACGGGTGGCGAGTGGCGCTTCAGCCCGCTGTTGAACAATGCGCAACTGCCGCTGGAGCTCTCGGTGGAAGCGCCCGTCGGGCTGGCCTTGGGCGGCTGGTTTATCCAGGGGCAGAAGAACGCCGGGGTGACCCTGTCGGCGTTGGGTATCAATGGCGCGCAACTCGGGGTGATGGACAAGTGGCAGGCGGGTTGGCAGGAAAGCCTGAAAGGGCTGCGCCCGGACCTGCTGTTGCTGGCCTATGGCACCAATGAAGCCTTCGATCCTGCGTTCGACCAGGCGCAATACCGTGAGCAGTTGGCCCAGACCCTGGGTGAGCTGCGCCGGCAATTGCCGCGGGCGGTGATCGTGCTGGTCGGGCCGCCGGACTCGATTCGCCAGCGCGGCGCCCAGGGCTGCGCGGCCCGGGTGCCGCAGGCGCTGGAGGGAATCGTCACTAGCCAGCGCGAAGTGGCGAAGACGGTGGGCGCGCTGTTCTGGGATTGGCAGGCGTTCATGGGCGGGGCGTGCTCGATCGAGCAATGGCAGGGCCAGGGGCTGGCGCAGGGGGATCTGATCCACCTGACGGCGGAAGGGTATCGCAAGAGTGCGGCGGGGTTGTATGGCTTCCTGCGCGGGCAGATGGGATTGCGGTAGGCCCAGGCGGCCTCATCGCTGGCAATCGGATCGCCGCCCGGCCAGCTCCCACAGGTATCGCGAGCGCCGCGGACCCTGTGGGAGCCGGCGTTGCCGGCGAAAGGACCGCAAAGCGGTCCCCGGTGGCGACTCAGTTCTTGGCGGTCTTGACCCCCGGCTCCAGCTTCACCGTCTCTTCCAGAGTGAAGCGCCCCAGCGGGTTCTGCGTGAAGTTCTCGATATTGCTGCGCGAGATATTGATGTACGGGCTGTAGTACAGGTCGATCCAGTTGACGTCCTGCTTCGCCAGTTTCTGCAGCTCGGTGTACATCTGACCCCGCTTGACCGGATCGCTTTCCAGGCGCGCCGCGGCGACCAGGTCCTTGACCTTGTCGTTCTTGTAGCGGGTCATGTAGTTCTCGTTGGAGTCATGCCCGAGCACGAAGGTGGTCTTCTGGTCCGGGTCGAGGATGTCGTTGGTCCAGTACATCACCGACAGGTCGTAGTCGCCGTCCACCAGCATCTGCCAGCTCTGGGTCGGGTCGACCTTTTGCAGGTTGGCGGTGATGCCGACGTCCTTCAGTTGCTTCTGCACCAGCACGGCGATCTGTTCGTCGGCCTCGTTGCCGGCGTTGACCACGTAGTTGACCTTGAGCCCCTCGGCGCCGGCCTTCTTCAGCAGTTCGCGGGCCTTGGCCGGGTCGAACGGACGCTGCAGGTTATTGGCGTTGTGGTACAGCGCGCCCTTGGGAATGTACGAGTAGGCGACTTCGCCGTGACCGAAGGTGACGGTGTCGACCAGCGCCTTCTTGTCGATCGCCAGGTCGATCGCCTCGCGTACTTCCTGCTTGCCCAGCAGGCCCTTGGAGTGGTTGATCAGCAGGTGGTCTTCGCGGGTCGACGGGTCGCTGTGGATGGTCAGGGTCGGGTCTTTCTTCAGCTCGTCTACCCGCGAGAACGGCACGAAGATCGCCGTGTCCAGCTCGCCGGCCTGGACCTTGAGCATGCGCGTGTTGTCGTCGGGAATGGAGATCCACTCGACGCCATCCAGGCTGACCTTGTCGGCTTCCCAGAAGTTCGGGTCCTTCTCCAGGATGACCCGGTCGCCACGCAACCACTCCTTGACCCGGAAGGCGCCCGAGGTCACCGGCTGCTGGGCGTAGGCTTCCTCGCCCATGCTTTCCATGGCCTTCTTCGACACGATCGACAGGTTGGCGGTGCTCAACTGGGAGAGGAACGGCACCGACTTGCTCTTCAGGGTCACCACCAGGGTGTGGGCGTCGACGGCCTTGGCGTCGGCGATGTCCTTATAGGCGTCGGACCACATGGAACCCGGGTTGTCGCGAATACGCAGCAGGGTGAAGGCGCCATCCTCGGCGGTGATCGGCGAGCCGTCGGAGAACTTGGCGTCGCGCATCTTGAAGGTGTAGGTCAGGCCGTCGTCGGACACCTTCCAGCTCTCCGCCAGGCCCGGCACCAGCTTGGTGCCGCTGTTGTCGACCCGGACCAGCACGTCGTAGACGTTGCCGAACACCCAGCTGTCGCGGTTCTGCGCACTCTTGATCGGGTCGAAGGTGGTGCTTTCCTCACGGCAACCGATGGTCAGTACGCCTGCGGCCTGGGCCATGCCCGCAGTCAGGGCGCTGGCGGCCAGCAGGGCGGCGGTGAGTAACTTCAATGCTCCGGGTTTCATGCTCAAGCTCCATTTGATGTTGTCGTTGAATCAGAACAGCGGCTCCGCATGGACGCAGGTGTAGTGCCGTGCGCCCAGGGAATGGGTCGGTGGCGCGTCGTCCCGGCAAGCGGGCAGGGCGTGCCGGCAGCGCGGGTGGAAGGCACAGCCGTCGGGCAGTTGCAGCGGGCTCGGTGGCTCGCCCGGCAGCGGTTGCGCGGGTAGGCGGCGGGCCGGATCGATGTCGGCGATGGACTGGATCAGCGCGGCGGTGTACGGGTGGCGCGGCGCGTCGAAGACTTCCTGCACCGGGCCTTCCTCGACGATCCGCCCCAGGTACATCACCGCCACCCGGTCGCACAGCCGGCGCACCACGGTGAGGTCATGGGTGATGAACAGCAGCGCCAGGTTCATGCGCTCGCGCAGTTCCAGCAGCAGGTTGATGATCTGGCCCTGGATCGACACGTCCAGGGCAGCGACGCATTCGTCGGCGATGATCAGCCGCGGCTCGACCGCCAGGGCCCGGGCAATCCCCACCCGCTGGCATTGGCCACCACTCAGTGAGCGCGGCTTGCGCCCGGCCAGTTCGGCGCGCAGGCCGACCAGTTCGAGCAGCTCGACGACCCGCGCCGCGACCTTGTCCTCCGGTACCTTGCGTTGCACCCGCAGTACCTCGGCGAGGATGTCGCCGATACGCTGGCGCGGGTTCAGGGCGCTGTACGGGTCCTGGAAGATCATCGCCGTTTCCCGGCGCAGACGGGCGATGTCGACCGGGCTGCCATGGGCCATGTCGATGCCGTCGAACAGCACCTGCCCGCCGGC
Source organism: Pseudomonas sp. FG98 (assembly GCF_057808595.1). NCBI lineage: Bacteria > Pseudomonadati > Pseudomonadota > Gammaproteobacteria > Pseudomonadales > Pseudomonadaceae > Pseudomonas > Pseudomonas sp. FG98. The sequence goes on from NZ_JBMDIJ010000007.1 coordinate 64,962, forward strand.
CACCGGGGTCAGGTGCAGTACAGCCCGGGCCAGGGTGCTCTTGCCGCAGCCGGACTCGCCGACCAGGCCGAGGGTTTCCCCGGCGGCCAGTTGCAGCGATGCGCCGTTGACCGCGTTGACCTTGCGCGAACGCAGGCCGAACAGGCCGCTGCCGGCGGCGGAAAATTGCACCTGCAGGTCCTTGACCTGCAACAGCGTGGTCATGAGGCTTCTCCGGCCAGCAGGGGCGTATGGCAGGCCAGGCGATGGCCGGGAATGGTCTCGCGCAGCTCCGGCAGGCGCTCGCGGCAGATCGCCGTGGCCTGGGTGCAGCGCGGGCCGAAGCGACATCCGTCGGGCATGGCGCCGAGCAGCGGTGGCTGGCCGCCGATGGTGTTCATCAGGCGCTCGCCGCTGTCAGCCGCCGGGTGGCAGGCGAGCAGGCCGGCACTGTAGGGGTGCTGCGCGCGGCCGAGGATCTCGGCCTTGCTGCCGTGCTCGCACAGGCGCCCGGCGTACATCACCGCAATGCTGTCGCAGGTCTGCGCGATCACGCCGAGGTCGTGGCTGATGAGGATCATCGACAGGCCGCGGCGGTCGCGCAGGTCCAGCAGCAGGCGGAGGATCTGCGCCTGCACGGTGACGTCCAGCGCGGTGGTCGGCTCGTCGGCGATCAGCACCCTGGGGTTGCAGCCCAGGGCCACGGCGATCATCGCCCGCTGGCGCATGCCGCCGGAGAATTCGTGGGGGTAGTTATCCACACGGGACTGCGGGTCGGGGATGCCCACCTGACGCAGCACCTCGATGGCCTCGGCCCGCGCTTCCCGGCGCGAGGCGCCCTGGTGCAGGCGGATGCCCTCGGCGATCTGCTCGCCGATGCGCATCAGCGGGTCGAGGTGGCTGCTGGGGTTCTGGAAGATCATGCCCAACTGGCCGCCGCGCACCCGGCGCATGCCGGCATCGTCCAGGCGCAGCAGGTCGTTGCCGGCCAGGCGCACGGCGCGGCCTTCGAGGCGCAAGGTGGGCGACGGCAGCAGGCGCATCAGGCCACGGCAGGCCATGGTCTTGCCCGAGCCGGACTCGCCCACCAGGCCGAGGATCTCGCCTTCGTCGAGGCTGAACGACAGGCGATCGACCACGGCGATATCGCGCTGGCCGACGCGGGCGATCACGCTGAGGTCTTCCACCTGGAGCAGGGCTGTGCTCATGAGCGGTCTCCGAGACGTTCGGCGACGCCGTCGGCCAGCAGGCTGAAGCCCATGGCCAGGGTCACCACGGCCAGGCCGGGGAAGGTGCAGATCCACCAGGCGCTGGTGATGAAGCTCTGGCCTTCTGCAACCATCGTGCCCCACTCGGCGGTGGGCGGTTGCACGCCGAGGCCGAGGTAGCTGACCGCCGCGCCGTTGAGCAGCACCAGCACCGCGTCGGACATGCAGAACACCACCGAACTGAACAGCGCATTGGGCATCAGGTGGCGGAACAGGATGCGCCGGTGACTGAAGCCCAGGCTCTTGGCTGCCAGGGCGAAGTCGTTTTCCTTGAGGATAAGGATCTGCGAGCGGATCAAGCGGGCATAGGACACCCAGCCGACCAGGGCCATGGCGATGTAGAAGCTGCCCAGTCCTGGGCCGAGGATGGCCATGATCGCCAGCATCAGCACCAGGAAGGGGAAGGCCAGGACGATATCGATCAGGCGCATGCACACCGTGTCCAGGCGCCCGCCGACATAGCCGGAAATCGCGCCGATGCAGGTGCCCAGCAGGAACGGGAAGATCACCCCGATCAACGCCATCTGCAGGTCGATGCGGGCGCCCCAGATCACCCGGGAGAGGATGTCGCGACCGAAGTTGTCGGTGCCGAACGGGTGCGCCAGGCTCGGCGCGACCAGGCGCAGCTCGCTGTTCTGCAACAGCGGGTCGTAGGGCGCGACCCAAGGGGCGAGCAGGGCCAGCAGGCCCCAGCCGAAGACGATGGCGAGGCCGAAGAACAGGGTCAGGCGGCCGTCGCCGAGGTTCCAGCGCAGGCGCCAGCGGACCGGAACGGCAAGGCTGGAACTGCTCATTGCAGCTTCACCCGCGGGTCGAGGGCGGTGGTGACCACGTCGGCGATGAAGTTCACCGCCACCGTGGCGCAAGCCAGGACCATGGCCACGCCCTGCACCACCATGTAGTCGCGGGTGAAGATCCCGCGCACCAGCAACTGGCCGACGCCGGGCAGGGAGAACAGGCTTTCGATCACCACCGTGCCGCTGATCAGCCAGCCGATGTTGACCGCCAGCAGGTTGACCGTGGGCACCATCGAGTTGGGCAGCACATGGCGGCGGAACACGGCGTTTTCCGAGAGGCCGCGGGCGCGGGCGGCGGTGACGTGATCGGCCTGCATTTCCACGAGCATGCTGGCGCGCAGGTTGCGCACCAGCACCGCCGACAGCGCCAGGGCGATGGTCAGGCAGGGCAGCACCAGGTGGTGCAGTTTGTCCGGCCATTCACGGCCGTAGCCGGACACGGGGAACAGCCCCCAGTGCACGCTGAACAGCAGGATCAGCATCAGCCCCAGCCAGAACGCCGGCAGGCCGAGGCCGGCGGTGGTGAACAGGCGGATCAGGTTGTCGCTCCAGCCGCCCTTGTTGCGCGCGGCGATGCTCGCCAGCGGCACGGCGATCAGCAGGGCGAGGATCACGCTGCCGGCCACCAGCATCAGGGTCGGCTCGATCCGCGTGGCAATCAGCTTCAGCGCATCGACCCGGTACAGCAGCGACTGGCCGAGGTCGCCGTTGAGCAGGTTCTTCAGGAAATACAGGTATTGCACCCAGATTGGCTCGTCGAGGCCGAACTGGGTGCGGATCTTCTGGATCGCGTCCGGCGTGCTGCGCGAGCCGAGCAGCACCCGCGCCGGGTCGCCGGGAATCGAACGCACCAGCACGAAGGTGATCAGGCTGATGCCGAACAGCACGGGCAGCAGTTGCAGCGGGCGGGTGAGGACGAAACGGTAGCGCGCCAGGTTCATCGATCAGCCCCGGTTGCGTTGCAGGAAATCCAGCAACACCGGGAAGTAGGCCTCGGGTTCCTCGTAGAACGGCATATGGCTGCTGTTGCGGAACACTTGCAGCTCGGCATGGCCTACCGCCAGTTGCATGCGCATGGCACAGGCCGGGGTCAGTTCGTCGTGCTGGCCGGTGGTGATCAGCACCGGCATGGTGAAATCACCCATCTCCTTGAGGCGGTTCCAGTCCTTGAGGTTGCCGGTGTAGAGGAACTCGTTGGGGCCCTGGATGGTGCCGTAGGGGCCCATGTTCCAGTCGCCCAGCGAGCGCTGCACCGGCGCCGGCCACTGGTCGAGGCGGCAGACGTGGCGGTAGTTGAGCAGGGTGATGGCGGCCTGGTACTGCGGGTGGTCGAGCTGGCCGAGGGCTTCGAAGCGCTGCATCATCGCCACGGTTTCGCTGCCCAGGGCGGCGCGCAGGCGGTCCAGTTCGCTGGTCAGGTGCGGGATGTCGGCGGCGGTGTTTTCCAGGATCAGGCTTTTCAGGGCCTGCGGGTGATGGATGGCGTACTCGATCGCCAGCCAGCCGCCCCAGGAATGCCCGAGCAGGTGCACGCGGCCTAGGTCGAGGGCCTGGCGCACCGTCTCCACTTCGGCGACGTAGCGGGTGATGGTCCACAGCGCCGGGTCTTCAGGGCGGTCGGAGGCGCCGGTGCCGAGCTGGTCGAAGGTGACCACCCGGTAGCCCTTGTCCTTGAGCCAGGCATGGGCGTCGCGCAGGTAGTCGCAGGGCAGGCCGGGCCCGCCGTTGAGCAGCAGCAGTACCTCGTCGCCTTCGCCGTAGCTGTACGCCACGAGATTATGGCCATCGACCGATACGTTGAACTGCTGGTCCGGTTGGATCTCACGCCACATCGCTACTCTCCTGTTGGCAATGGCATACGGCTATACCCTGCGCAGGAGAATGCTCCGCCTACAAGCTAGTATTTCCTATAGGTTTCGTCTGGCAGTCCCGCGCCGAGCCGTGGCATTCTACGTGGCGGACTTCAAGATGGAAATCCGGCAGGGCTGTACAGAGGGAATTACAAACAGGGAGTTACACACAGGGAGTGCAAAGGAATGCAGGCCAAACTGGCTGATCTCAATACCCGTCTGTTGTCTGGCAGGAGCCTTGACGAGCAGATGGACGCTGCCACGGAGCTGGCCGCGCAACTGGGCTTCGACGCCCTGTCCTACGATTACACGACGGTGCCGCTGGACCACGTTGGCGAAGTGCTGACCCCGACGGTGGTGAGCGTGCGCAACACCCCCGGCGACTGGGAAGACCTCTGGTGCGGCGAGGGCTACTACCAGATCGACCCGGTGCAGCACCTGGCCATTTCCTCCATTTCGCCGTTCGTCTGGTCCTATCGGCCGGAAGACCAGACCGTCCTGCAGCGCTATCTCGACCGTCGTCACGCGCCGGTCAGCGGCTATCTGCAGGATGCCCGGCTGACCTGCGGGGTGACCATCCCCATGCACCTGCCCCGGGGCGGCCTGGCCACCCTGACCGGCCTGCGTGCCCATACCAGCGAGCGCGACCTGGCCGAGGCCCGCCATCATCTCGCCGACTTCAGCCTGCTCGCCCACGCCCTGCAGGAAGCCGCCCATCCGTTGCTTATAAAGGACGGCGCGAACAAGAGCATCCGCCTCACCCGCCGCGAGCTGGAATGCCTGCGCTGGGCTGCCGAAGGCCTGACGGCAGGGCAGATCGCCGAGCAACTGAACCGCTCGCTGGCGACCATATCCCTGCACCTGACCTCGGCCATGCACAAGCTTGGTGCAAAAAATCGCGTACAAGCGGTAGCCCGTGCCGTGCATTACCGGCTTTTGGACGACTGATACCGGAAATTTCGCGAAAACCTAGAGAATTCTCTAGTTATGTCCGCACGACGGGGCCGGTAAGGTGTGCCCTACAATTCGCACGGAGCCCGATGAAATGGAACTCATCAAATCGCGTGAAGGCTTTGCCCCTTTCGGCAGTTACCAGACCTGGTACCGCATCACCGGTGACCTCGACTGCGGGCGCACCCCGCTGGTCATCCTGCATGGCGGTCCGGGCTGCACCCATGACTACGTCGATGCCTACAAGGATGTCGCCGCCGGAGGCTATCCGGTCATCCACTACGACCAGTTGGGCAACGGCCATTCCACCCACTTGCCGGACAAGCCGGCGTCGTTCTGGACGCCGGAGCTGTTCCTCGAAGAACTCGACAACCTGCTGGCCCACCTGGGTATCCAGGAGCGCTACGCCATTCTCGGCCAGTCCTGGGGCGGCATGCTCGGCAGCATGCACGCGGCCAAGCGTCCGGCCGGCCTGCGCTGCTTCGTGATCGCCAACTCGCCGGTGGACATGCGTATCTGGGTCGAGGAAGCCAATCGCCTGCGCGCCGAGCTGCCGCCGGAAGTGCAGGAAACCCTGCTGCGCCACGAGGCGACCGGTGACTACAACGCCCCCGAGTACATCGCCGCCACCCGGGTGTTCTACGAACGTCATGTGTGCCGCCTGGAGCCGTGGCCGGACGAAGTGGTACGCACCTTCGAGCAGGTCGATGCCGATCCGAGCGTGTACCACGCCATGGCCGGCCCGAACGAATTCCACATCATCGGCAGCACCAAGGACCTCAGCGTCCTCGACTGCCTGGGCAAGATCGACGTGCCGTGCCTGCTGATCTCCGGGCGCTACGACGAAGCCACGCCGCTGGTGGTCAAGCCGTTCCTCGACATCATCCCCGGGATCCGCTGGGCGCTGTTCGAGAACTCCAGTCATATGCCCCATGTCGAGGAGCGGGTGGCGTGCATGGGTACCGTGGTGAATTTCCTCGACGAGAACCTGTAACCCCGATTTCCCCTTCGCGTATCGGGTAGGGCCAGCGGCTGCAGAGCAGTCCTTGGCCCAACCTGATCCGCATTTTTTGTGGGAATCGTCTTTTTTCTTTGATGTTTTTTTCACAAACAGCTGCCTATAGTGGCGCTCCTTAGTTGGGGAGTAGCCTGCTCCTGACCCTCGGTCATGAGCGTTCGCGTCAACATTCTCGGCAGCAGCCGTGGCGTGAACACCTTTCGGGTTGGCGAGACCAACGATGCATCCATGCCTGAAGTCGGGCGTGTGGCTGCGTCGTTGACTCATAGCCCGACTGGATTGCAACCGTGAACCCGATTTCCCTCTTCTTCCTCGCCATGGCGATGTCCACCGATGCCTTTGCAGCGGCCATCGGCAAAGGTTCGAGCCTGCATAAACCACGTTTCAGCGAAGCCCTGCGCACCGGCCTGATCTTCGGCGTGATCGAAGCCATGACACCGATCATCGGCTGGGGCATCGGTCAGGTCGCGCTGCAATACGTGGAAAACTGGGACCACTGGATCGCCTTCGGCCTGCTGCTGGCACTTGGCCTGCATATGATCTACAACGGTCTCAAGCACGAAGACGAAACCGAAGAGAAAGCCACCCAGCATTCCTTTTTCATACTCGCCGTGACCGCCTTTGCCACCAGCATCGATGCCATGGCTGTAGGCGTCGGCCTGGCCTTCGTCAACGTGAATATCCTGGTCGCAGCAGCAGCGATCGGCATGGCTACCTGCGTGATGGTCACCCTCGGCGTCATGCTCGGCCGGGTGCTCGGTGCGGTTGTGGGCAAGCGCGCCGAGATCGTTGGCGGCGTGGTGCTGATGCTGGTGGGCGCGACCATTCTCTATGAACACCTGACGGCGGTCTGACCCATGACTCGAAGCTTTTCTTTGTTGCATCAGCTGCTGCTGGCGGTTGCCGCGTTGATCCTTGCAGCGCTGGGTTTCTTTGCCTGGCAGAGCTTCTACCCGGTGCAGGCGTCGGGCGAGTGGAGCTATCAGGTGGCCTTCAGGGCAGTGCCCAAGGCGGCGTCGCTGGTGCCGTTGCCCGATGGCTCGCTGATGGTCAGCCAGGAGCTGCGCGGCAGCAAAGGCAGCATCGTGCGCATCCGTCCCGATGGTCAGCGTGAAACCCTGGTGGGCAACCTGTCCAAGCCCGACGGCATGACCCCCGCCCTGGGCGGCTGGGTGTTCAGCCAGGAAGTCGGCGATGCACCGGTGAGCCTGCTCAAGGACGGCCAGGTCACGCCGCTGTTCACCGGCAACAACGTCCAGGGCCTGTGGAACGATGGCGAGGACCTGTATGCCATCGAGGACCGCAAGGGCGATGGCCGGCTGATGCGCTATCGCTGGAGCGACGGTTCGCTGACCGTGCTGCGCGACGGCCTGACCGAGACCGAATCGATCACACGCTGCCGCGACGGCCGTCTGCTCTACAGCGAGAAGGAAACCGGCGTGATACGCCAGTTGACCGAGGACCGCAGCGACCCGGTGGTGCTCAGCGGCCTCAACCAGCCCACTTTCCTGATGTGCGATCAGCGCGGCCTGTGGATCAGCGAGGATTCGACCCACCGCGCGCGCCTGCTGCTGGTGGACCACCAGGGCGAGCAGCGCACCGTGTTGTCGTTCCTCAAGGCTCCGCAGTCGATCGTGCCGACCGACCGTGGCACCTACCTGGTGGCCGAGGGTGGTCGCGACCGCGTACTCGAATTGCTGCCGCCGCCGTCACCGCGGGGCTGAAGGCATCAGGCCGCGCAGCATCAGGCGCGCGGCATTGCTGACCGCTGCGTCGTAGTCCATGTCTTCGCCGCGCAGGCCGGGCAACTGCCAGCCGCGGCTGACGCATGACTGGGCCATGGCCCAGATGGTCAGCAGGGCGTGCTCCGGGTCCACCGGGGCCAGCAGCCCGCGGTCTACCCACTGGCGGATACCGGCCAGGCTCCTTTGCGTCTGCGTCGTCCAGCGGGTGAAGAACTCGCCGGGCAGGCGCCGCGCACCTTCGCGCAACTCGGCCATGAACACCTTGGAGGCGAATGGCTGGCGCTCGAACAGGCGGATCATGCGGATCAGGGTCTGGGTCAGGGCTTCGATCGGTGTCTCGTCGTCCTCCAGCACCGGCATGCACGCGGTCAGGTAGGACGGTGCGATGTCCTCCAGCACCTTGGCGTAGATGTTCTCCTTCGACTTGAAGTAGTAGTGCACGTTGGACTTCGGCAGCCCGGCCATCTCGGCGATGGTGGCGATTTTGGTCGCGGCGTAGCCCTTCTCGGCGAAGGCTTCGCTGGCGGCGTTGAGGATGGTCCGGCGCACGGAGTCGTCGGCGGGGGTGTTGCTGGCAGTCCGCGGCGCATCGAGACGCGGGTCGAAAGGCATGATGTACATCGCGAATTCCTTGTTTTTACCGACAGCGCCGGGGGATGCACGGCGGGTCGGGATTCGGAATATACAAAACTATATAGCGTAGGCATAAGAGCCTTGTATCGTTTTCTATATAACGGTCTCCTCAAGGTGAATCCGGGCGCTGCGGACAACGCGAATCACGGTCGGAGTGAGTTGCCTGGGGCAGCGGGTGCAACCCGGCGGATGGCGATGGCACGGCTGAGAATTTTCTGGCGGATCGCATATGAGAGGCATTACCATTCGCGCGTCTTCGACTGCGAATAGTGGATGTTCTTCCTATGGCCGCCAGCGCGCTTTCCCGTCAGCAAGCCTTGCAGCAGCTCTACCTCAGCCATCACGGCTGGCTGCATGGCTGGCTGCGCCAGCGCACGGGGTGCAGCCAGAATGCCGCCGACCTGATGCAGGACACCTTCCTGCGCCTGCTGAGCAAGGAGCGCGACCTCTCGCCGCTGCGCAATCCGCGTGCCTACCTGTCCACCATCGCCCACTCCCTGCTGGTCAACCACTGGCGCCGGCAGGCCATCGAGCGCGCCTACCTGGAGTCCCTGGCCCTGCAGCCGGAGCAGTACGCACCGTCGCCGGAGGAGCGGGAACTGATCATGGCCACCCTGCTGCAGATCGACGCGATGCTGCGCAGCCTGCCGGGCAAGGTGCGCGCGGCCTTCCTCATGGCCCAGCTCGATGGCCTGACCTACGGGCAGATCGCCGTGAAACTCGGGGTTTCCGAGCGCATGGTGAAGAAGTACATGGCCCAGGCCATGCTGCATTGCCTGCTGCTGGCGGCGGACTGAGGCGGTGAGCAGTCCCGATTTCCTGGTGTTGCAACAAGCTGCCGAGTGGTTCGCGGTATTGCGCGGCCAGCACGGCGAGGCGGAGCGGCTCGCCTGGCAGCAGTGGCTGGAGGCGCACCCGCAAAACCGCCAGGCCTGGGTACGGGTCGAGAGCATCAGCGGCCAGTTCGAGCGCCTGCCCCAGCGCCAGGCCGCGAGCACGGCGTTGCAGGCACGTGGGCCGGGGCGGCGCCAGGTACTCAAGAGCCTGGCGATCGTCGGTGGCATCGGCTTGCTCGGCCTGGGCGGTCGCGAACTGCCATGGCAGCGTTGGCAGGCCAACCAGCGGACCTCGGTGGGCGAGGTGACCGAGCGCCGGCTGGACGATGGCAGCCGCCTGTGGCTGAACACCGACACTGCGCTGGACGTGGATTTCACCCGTACCCGCCGGCACATGGTGCTGTACCGCGGCGAGGCGCTGGTCGAACTGGCGGCCGATGCTCGTCCGCTGTGGCTGGACACCGAAGGCGCGCGCCTGCACGTGGCGGAAGGGCGATTCAGCCTGCGCCAGTTGGAGGACGGCTTCCGGGTGGCCGTCTACAGCGGCTCGCTGGAGGTGCAGGGCGTGCGCCTGCAACGCCTCGTGGCGGGGCAACAGGCCGTCTTCGACCGGGCCCGGATCGATCCTCCGGTGGCGCTGCGTCCTGCCCAGCAGGCCTGGACCCATGGCGTGCTGCAGGCCGACGACATGCCCCTTGGCGAGTTCGTCGCGGAGCTGTCGCGCTACCAGCGCGGTCACCTGGGCTGCGATCCCCGCGTGGCGGGGCTGCGCCTGGTGGGGGCTTTCCCGCTGGCCGATCGCGAACGCATCTTCGCCGCCCTGGAGGCCAGCCTGCCGGTGCGGGTGGTGCGACGCCTGCCGTGGTGGATCAGCATCGAACCTCGCGCTGGCCTGCCGGCCTGATCCCGCGCAAAAAAACTGTCCGGTGCGGTTCCCCTTTTTCGATCTCGCTTGGCTTCAAGGGCAGAAGGGCGATTCGGCCCGCTTCGATTGCCAACCAGACTTTGGGGAATTTCATGTCTGCCTCCACGCCTGTTCACCACCCAATGCGCCGCGCCATCCGCGCGGCTGTCCTGGCCTTGCCGCTGGCCGCCTTGCAACCGGCGCTGGTGGGCATCGCCCACGCCGCCGAGGCCGAGCAGGCCCTGCGCAGCTACGCCATCCCGGCGGGGCCGTTGTCCACGGCCCTGAGCCAGTTCGCCAGTGAGGCCCAGGTGCTGCTGGCGGTGGACGGGCAGCTCACCGCCGGCAAGCAGACCCGCGGTCTGCAGGGTCGCTACGGCGTCGAGGACGGCATGCAGGCGCTGCTGCAAGGCAGCGGTTTGCAGGTGGTTCGGGATGCCCAGGGCGGTTATTCGCTGGTGGAACTGAACGAAGCCGGCAGCTTGGCCTTGCCGGCGACCACGGTCGAGGGGTTCGCCCTGGGCAACGCATTGGGCAGCATGGATGGCTACCTCGCCACCCATAGCAGCGTGGCGACCAAGACCAGCAAGGAGCTGGCGAAAACCTCGCAAAGCGTGTCCGTGGTCACCGCCACGCAGATCGAGGAGCAAGGCTCGCGTACCGTGGCCGAATCCATGCGCTACACCGCTGGGGTGCTGACCAACCCCTATGGCAGCACCCACCGCTACGATTACCTGGCCATGCGCGGGATCAACGACGGCTCGGTGGACAACATCATCATCGACGGCCTCAAGTCCATGGGCGACCCGGGGTCGTTCACCAGCCTGCAGATCGACCCCTACTTCCTGGAGCGCATCGATGTGCTCAAGGGACCGTCCTCGGTCCTGTACGGTCGCAGCAACCCGGGCGGGCTCGCCGCCCTGACCACCAAGCGCCCCGAGTTCCAGCAGGCCGGGCGCATCGACCTGTCCTTCGGCAGCCATGACTACAAGCAGACGGCCTTCGACTTCACCGGCCCGCTGAGCGACAAGATCGCCTACCGCGTGGTCGGGCTGGCCAAGGACAGCAATGTGCAGGTCGACCATGTCGAGGAAACCCGCTACAGCCTGATGCCAAGCCTGGCGATCAACCTCGACGACGACACCCTGCTCAACCTCTACGCCTATCTGCAGCACGAGCCCAATGGCGGTTACCACGGCAGCGTGCCGGCCTCGGGCACCCTGCACAAGCGCAACGGCCAGCGTATTTCCGCCAGTTTCTTCGAGGGCGACCCGGACAAGGAAGAATTCAAGCGTACCCAGCAGATGGTCGGCTACGAGTTCGAGCATCGCTTCAACGATGTGTGGAGTGCGCGGCAGAACTTCCGCTACCTGGATGCCACCACCGAGAACAGCCAGGTCTGGGGCAATGGCTACCTGAGCGACAGCAGCAATCAGCTGGCTCGTGGTTTCAGCGGTGGCGAAGAGCACCTGCATGGCTGGATCGTCGACAACATGCTGCAGGCCGACTTTGCCACCGGAGCGGCCCAGCACACCGTGGTCACCGGCCTGGACTACCAGTATTCGAAGAACAAAGTGCGCTACGACCGCGACTACACCTCGATCACCCCGCTGGACGTGTTCAACCCGAGCTACCCGGCCAACGACCTGTCCGGGCTGACCACCGTCAGCGAGGCCCTGCGCCGGCAGAAGCAGGCGGGCCTGTATGTGCAGGACCTGATCCAGCTCGGCGGCTGGAACTTCAGCGCCGGTCTGCGCCAGGACTGGTATGACGTGTCCATCGACGACTACCGCCAGGGCACCAAGGACGCCAACGTCGGCAACAAGCTAAGCGGCCATGTTGGCGTGCTCTACGCGTTCGACAACGGCCTGTCGCCTTACGTCAGCTACTCGACCTCGTTCAACCCGACCTCGAACTATTCCGATGGCGCGCAGATCCTCGAACCGACCACCGGCGAGCAATGGGAATTCGGCCTGAAGTTCCAGCCGCCGGGCACCGAGGACCTGTACACCCTGTCGTTCTTCACCATCGAGATGGAGAACCTGTTCGCCAAGGAGAACAGCTTTACCGACAGCTACGAGTACAAGGGCGTCGGTGGCATCGATTCCCGTGGCGTGGAGTTCGAGGCGCGGGTGCAGTTGACCGATAACCTGCAATTGCTGGGCAGCTACACCTACAACGATGTGGAGTACAGCAAGTCCTACTACATCTTTGCCGACAACACCTACACCAACGTGGTGGATGCCAAGGGCAACACGCCGTACCAGACACCCGGGCAGATGGCCAGCCTGTGGGCCGACTACGCCTTCAAGGATGGCCTGCTGGCCGGCCTGACCATCGGTGCCGGCGCGCGCTACGTGGGCGAAAGCTACGGCAGCGACCTGAACGACTTCAAGGTACCGTCCTACACCCTGTTCGACGCTTCCGTCAGCTACGACTTCGGCAACCTCGGCCTGCATGGCACCTCGCTGCGGGTCAATGCCAACAACCTGACGGACGAGTACTACGTTGCGTCCTGCTACTCGGCGACCGCCTGCTACCTCGGCGAGGAACGCAGCGTCGTGGCGACCCTCACCCAGAAGTTCTGACGGCCCGACGGGGCCACCCGCTCAAGCGTGGCGGCCCCGTATAGCGACGAGACGACACCATGCTGCGTAACCTCCTGGTGCTGCTGCACCGCTACCTGGGACTGGCGACGGCGCTGTTTCTTGCCCTGGCCGGTATCACGGGCAGCGTGCTGGCGTTCCAGCACGAGCTGGACGAATGGCTCAACCCACAGTTCTACCAGACCGAGCCTGGCGCAACCCCGCGCCTGGATGGCCCCGACCTGGTCGAGCGACTGGAGGCGCGCTACCCGCAACGCCTGGTCTGGTATCTGGAGCAACCGGATGAGGCGGGGCACTCGGCGTTGCTGGCGACGGTGCCGCGTACCGATCCGGCCACCGGCCAGCCGTACCCGTTGCAACCGCGGGTATTCTACCTCGATCCGGCGGATGGCCGGATCCTGGGCGAACGTGAGTGGGGGGCCTGCTGTTTCTCCCGGGAAAACCTGGTGCCCTTCCTCCTGACGTTTCACTACAGCCTCAGCCTGCCGGGTAATTGGGGGATCTGGCTGATGGGCATCGTCGCGATGCTCTGGACTCTCGACTGCCTGGTTTCACTGTGGCTGACCCTGCCGCGTGGCCGGTCGTTCTGGCGCAAGTGGGGCAAGGCCTGGACGATCAAGCGCCAGCGCTTCAACCATGACCTGCACCGCGCCGGTGGCCTGTGGCTATGGCTGCTGCTGACGCCGGTGGCGCTGAGCAGCGTGGCGATGAACCTTCCCGCCCAGGTGTTCAAACCGGTGGTGTCGCTGTTCTCCGAGGTGCCGCTGAGCACCTATGAAGCGCGTGGCCGCTTGCCCAAGGCGCAATTGGGCACGCTGCGCCTGGACTACCGCCAGGCTTATCGGCTGGCGCGGGAGGAGGGTGATCGCCTGGGCCTGCACGCCCCGATCACCGAGCTTTACTACAGCTTCGAATACAACTTCTTCGGCGCCGGCTTCGGTGACCATGCCAGTGACGAGGGCAATGCCTGGGTGTTCGTCGACGGCCAGGATGGGCGGGTGATCGGCCGCGAGATTCCCGGTGTCGGCAGCCTCGGCGAGCGCTTCTGGCAATTGCAGTTGCCGATCCACGGCGGGCGTATTCTCGGCCTTCCGGGACGGATAGCGATTGCCGTGCTGGGCGTCGCCATCGCGGTACTCAGCGTCACCGGTGTGGTGATCTGGTGGCGCAAGCGCCGGGCACGACGGTTTGCCGCCCGGCGCTTTGTAGACCCTCAGTTACGCTGAAGCAAGACCTGCAGGGTTCTCCCGTACAACCAGGCGAAAGCGGTCAGCAGTACCGCGCCTGCCAACGTCGGTACCAGGGCGAAGCTCCAGTCAGGTTGCATCATGAACACGATGATCGGGTTGCCCCCCGCAGGTGGATGGGTGGTGTCGCTGATACCCATCAGCACCAGGGCCAGGGCGCAGGCCAGGCTCATCGGCAGTACGCCGGGGCCAAGGCCATGCAGGCAGGCCAGGCCAATGCAACTGCTCAGCAGATGGCCGCCGATCACGTTGCGCGCCCGTGAGAACGGCGCCTTGGTGTAGCCGAACAGCAGCACGCAACTGGCCCCGAAGGAGCCGATCAGCCAGGGCTGGCCACTGCGCTCGGCGAGGCTGGCGACGATGCCCAGGGCCAGGAAAGCCCCCAGACCGGCCAGCAATAGCTGGCCGATACGGGTCCGGACCGGTAGCGCGGTGTTCAGCGAGGTACCCGGCGGAGACTGGCTCATGGCGCTTTACCGCTTGAAGCGTTCGGCTTCTTCCGAACCCTTGGTCGCGTTACCGGCGCTGTAGGAGTGCGCGCCGACCCCGGCCAGCTTGCCGCCCTGGACGATCAGGTACTCGTTGCGGATCGGCCGGTTCTCGAAGTAGCACTCGAGGATCTCGCGGGTGCCGGCGGCGTAGCGCGCCTGGGCCGAGAGGCTGGTGCCGGAGATGTGCGGGGTCATGCCGTGGTGTGGCATGTGCCGCCATGGATGGTCCGCCGGCGCCGGCTGCGGGAACCACACGTCGCCGCCGTAGCCCGCCAGTTGCCCGCTTTCCAGGGCGCCGGCGATGGCGTCGCGGTCGCACAGCTTGCCCCGTGCGGTGTTGATCAGGTAGGCGCCGCGCTTGAAGTGCTTGAGCGAGTCCTGGTTGATCATGTGCTCGGTTTCCGGGTGCAGCGGGCAGTTCAGGGTGACCACGTCGCAGACCTTGGCCAGGCTTTCCAGGGTGCTGTGGTAGGTCAGGTTGAGTTCCTTTTCCACGGCTTCCGGCAGGCGATGGCGGTCCATGTAGTGCAGGTGCACGTCGTATGGCTTGAGCAGACGCAGTACGCGCAGGCCGATGCGCCCGGCGGCCACGGTGCCGACGTGCATGCCTTCGAGGTCGTAGGAACGCGACACGCAATCGGCGATGTTCCAGCCGCCCTTGAGCACCCACTGGTACGACGGCAGGTAGTTGCGCACCAGGGCCAGGGTGGTCATCACCACGTGTTCGGCCACGCTGTTGCTGTTGCAGTAGGTGACTTCGGCCACGGTGATGTTGCGTTCCATGGCGGCCTGCAGGTCGGTGTGGTCCGAGCCGATGCCGGCGGTAACGACCATTTTCAGCTTGGGCGCCTTGTCCATGCGCTCGGCGGTCATGTAGGCCGGCCAGAACGGCTGGGAAATGACGATCTCGGCGTCATGCAGTTCGCGGTCGAGGACGCTGTCGGCGCCGTCCTTGCTGGAGGTGACCACCAGTTCGTGGCCGTTGGCCTCAAGGTATTTGCGCAGGCCCAGCTCGCCGGACACGCTGCCGAGCAGGGTGCCGGGCTGGAAGTCGATGGCCTTGGGCGTGGGCAGCGACTGGCCGTCCGGGTAGCTTTCCAGGTGGGGCAGGTCGTCGCGGGCGTAGCGCTGGGGTTGGCCGGTGACCGGGTCGTCGTACAGAACGCAAACAATCTTCGCCATTGCAGTCTCCTGATTCTTGGAAGGAGCGCGCGCCGTTGCGGCGGGCTGCCCAAGCGCTGTCCGCGCTCGTCGCCATCCTCGGCGAGCGGGGCGGGAGCGGGCCAATCGCTTGTTCCGATCTCGTGATCAGGCAGACCGATCAACAGTGCAGGAAGGCGTCGACCCGGCGTTGCAGATCCAGCGAGGTGAACAGTTGCAGTGCCGCCTGCAGCAGCGGCGGCTGGGGATCGCGGCGCAGCAGGACCAGGCCGATCTCCCGCTGCAGTTCCGGCACCAGCGGGATCGCGCAGACCTCGTCGCGCAGTTCCGCCAGGGCCAGGGCGCTATGGGGTACTACGCTGCATAGCCCGGAACAGCGCACATGGCCGTAGAGCACCATCATCGAGTCGGTTTCCACCCGTGGCGTGACCTCGACCCCGGCGCGGGCGAAGGCTTCGTCGATGCCCTGGCGACACTGCATGTTGCGGGTCAGCAGGCACAGCGGCAGGCGCGCCGCGTCCTCCCAGGTCAGGGTCGACTGGCCGCGCAGGCTGCTGTCGTCGCGGGTGATCAGCACGTAGCGTTCGCGGAACAGCGGCCAGGTCTCGAAGGATTTCAGGCGGGCGTCGGACAGGTAGGTCATGCCCAGGTCCAGCTCGAAATTGCCGATGCCCTGGAGGATCTGCGAGGTGGCCAGGGTATGGATCGCGTGGTTCAGCCTGGGGTGGGCGGCGAGGCAGGGGTCGGTCATCAACGGCACCATCGACAGCGCCGTGGGAATCGCCCCCAGGCGCAGTGTGCCGACATGGCCGTCCTCGCGCTGGCGGGCCTCCTGGCGCATCGCCCCGCAGTCGGCAAGGATCCGCCGGGCCCAGCCCAGGACCTTTTCACCATCGGCGGTGAAACCTTCGAAGCGTCGGCTGCGCTGGACCACGGCGACGCCCAGGTCTTGCTCCAGCGAGCGGATCGCCTCGGAGAGGGCGGGTTGGGAGACATTGCACTTTTCCGCGGCACGGCCGAAATGCCGCTCCTGGGCGAGGGTCACCAGATAGGTCAGTTGGCGCAAAAGCATGGGGCAGGGTCCTGCTGTCATTGTCGTTATGTGGGAAGAGATATAGCGCAATACAGAAGCGTGGCGAAACAGCGGATCAGAACGCTGTATTGAAAACTATATAGCGTTGGGCGTAGCCTGCTCGCGGAGTCGAACCGAGCCGTGGACCTTTCCTGATGACGCAACGTACCTATCCCTATATCGCCTGGCGTCTGACCCGGACGTTCCAGATCCTGCGGGTCGAATTGGTGGCGGGCGGCATCTACGGCAGCGGCTATGACCGCACCCAGACCGGGCATAGCTACCCGCTCAGCGAGCTGTTTGCGTCGAAGGACGAGGCGATTGCCGAAGGGGAACGGCGCCTGCAAGCGGTGGAAGCGGACATTGCCCGACGGCAGATGACCCTGGCGCGGCGGCGCCAGGAACTGTCGGACCAGCGTCGGGCGAATTGCAGCTAGTCTTGATCGTTCTGGTCACGCCACCCGTAGCGTTCAGGACAACCCATGATCAACGACAATTTCGACCGCTTTCTGCGGTCTGCGATGGATGAACTCAAGAAAAAACAAAGCCTGCTCGAAGCCGAACACCATTTCGGCAGCTATGTTCGCTGGTTCTTCGATCAGGACCTGGGGCTGCTGCAGATGTACGACGCCGACGAGCGCAAGGTCTGCGAGGCCGATGTGATCTTCCTCGGCAGCCACGCCGGCAACGCCAACACCTGGCGCTGGGCCTGGAGCATCGAATCGCTGCTGCCGCGGCACCGGGAAAAATCCGCACCGCTCAAGGCCCTGGGGGATCTCACAGGCCTGGACCTGTTCGTCTCCGAGCAGGCCTTTTCGATCGACGATGAACCGATGGCCTGGGAGCTGGCGGCGATCTGCGTGAAGTTTCTCAATGCGCTGGGGGTGTACCGGGCACCGTATGGGCAGTTGAATTCGTTTCTGGCGCTGACGGGGGTGAGGCGGGTGGCGGGGTGATGTCGGGGTTCTACGATGGAAACGCCTACTTGCAGGACTATGAGGATTACTGCTGATGAACATGCATAACCCCCTCCATCCCGGTGAGTTCATTACTGGGATCTACCTGGAACCCAATGGAGTTAGCGGTCGTGGGCTGGCGGAGATACTGGGCGTCGCTCCTTCGACCCTGGGTCGTGTGTTGAAAGGTTCCAGTCGTGTCACTCCGGAAATGGCTCTGAGGTTGTCTGTCGCGCTGGGTCGCTCCCCCGAGAGCTGGCTGGCCATGCAGGATGCATACGATTTGTGGGTCGCGCGTCAGCACGTCGATCTGGAGCGAGTAGGGAAATTGGCGATTGCCTGAGCCAGAGCGGGTGAGGACAAATTCCGGGCATTAAAAAGCCGGCTTGTGGCCGGCTTCTCGGGGACAGTCTTGGCTGGCTTTTGGCGCGCCGCAACCGCCTTCAAATCGTTGGACGATGCCCTGGGGCGTCGTATGAGCGAGGACTGTGTGAGGCCTCGCCCGGCCCGTGACGTGCAAACGGCAGTCAGGGCTGAGGTGGCGCGTAGCATACTGGGAATGACTCGCAATGCCCAGCAAAAAATGCCACCAGATGCTTCAGTCCGGCCTTTCGCTGCGAAACTGCGCCCACCAGAATACCCAGCCCAGCACTTCCAGCTCATGGCCACGGGAGTGACCGACGCTGTAGTTCTCGCAGGGAAAACCCTCGCTGTCGTGGCTGTGCAGGCGCAAGGCGCCGTTGCTGCGCTTGCTCAGGCTGTTGACGCGTAACTGACCGTTGTGGACCACGGCATAGAGCTCGCCGTCGACCACCCGGGTCATGCCGCGGTCGATGGCCAGCGGCGCGCCGTAGGGGATCAGCGGGGTCATGTTGTAGTCGGGCATGCACAGGGCGACGGCCTGGCTCGGGTCGACGCCAAGGCGGTCTAGGGCGTGGCCGGGCAGGCGCAGGTGGCGTTTGGCGATGGGTTCGAGCTGGCGCGCGCGCAGGGTGTGGAACGGCAGCACGACATCGTGTTCGCCATGGCTGCTGAGGGCGCTGTGGTCCGGCGGTTCGCAGCGGGGCTGGCCGTTGCGGTTGCGGTTGATCCGCGGCAGTGGCGAGCTGTGCTTGGGACCTTCGCCGGTACGCAGCCATTTGGCCCGCACGCACAGGAGTTCGGCGATTTCATCGAGGCGCGCCTGGGGTACGCCGCGATGGAACCAGTTGTTTACATGCTGGGGCGTTACCTTGCGTTGTGCGGCAAAGTCCGAAGCGCTCAGGTTGCACTCGCTCAGCAAGGCCTTCAATCGATCACCGGATGTATTCATGGGCATCGATTCTAGTGAGCCGGGGCAAGGCTTCCTATAAACATTGAGTTGAGACGTTTCAGGAGCCTGTTGGAAGCGTGATTACGGCTGTTGCCGACAGTTTTGTAGGAATTTTCGTAATTTTTTTAGAATTCACTCTGTTCGAATGGATTCCAGCCCAGCGCCCATAAAAAAGCCCCGCGAATGCGGGGCTTTTTCACTGCAAGCGGGCTCAGCCTTTGTAGGCAGCGGCCGCTTTGCTGATCTCGGCGCGGGCAGCGTCAGCGTTGCCCCAACCATCGATCTTGACCCATTTGCCTTTCTCGAGATCCTTGTAGTTCTCGAAGAAGTGCTTGATCTGCTCCAGCAGCAGGGCTGGCAGGTCGGTGTATTCCTTCACGTCGACGTACAGCTGGGACAGCTTGTCGTGTGGTACGGCAACGATCTTGGCGTCGCCGCCGCCGTCGTCGGTCATGTTCAGCACGCCGACCGGACGGGCGCGGATCACCGAGCCTGGCGCAACCGGGTACGGAGTGACGACCAGCACGTCCAGGGGATCGCCGTCGTCGGCCAGGGTGTTCGGGATGAAGCCGTAGTTGGCCGGGTAGAACATCGGGGTGGCCATGAAGCGGTCAACGAACAGGCAGTCGCTGTCCTTGTCGATCTCGTACTTGATCGGCGCGTGGTTGGCCGGGATCTCGATGGCGACGTAGATGTCGTTCGGCAGGTCTTTGCCCGCCGGGATCTTGCTGTAGCTCATTGGGCGTTGCCCCCGTGTTTGACCAAAAATTGGCCGCGATTATAGGCACATTCGCAGATGCTTGCCACGCTCGCTCCGATGCTTGACCGATTCACTCCTGCGCTTCTTTGTAGCCGGGATGGCTGGCCTGCGACTGTTGCAGGCGCGCCAGGGGATCCTGGCGGTAGAAGCCGCGAAGCTGGGCGTAGACCTCGGGGTAGGCCTCGACCAGCAGGTCGGGGGCACTGAAGAAATACTCGCTGGTGACGGCGAAGAACTCCGCCGGGTTCTCCGCCGCGTAGGGATCGATGGCGGTCTCGGCGTCGGGGTTGCGGTCGAGCTGGCGGTTGAGATCGTCGTAGGCCTGCTGCATGGCCGTGGCCCAATCGCTGACGCGCATGTCGCTGTGCAGCGGCGGCAGGCCGTTGGCGTCGCCGTTGAGCATGTCCAGCTTGTGCGCCAGCTCGTGGATCACCAGGTTGTAGCCTTCCCAACCGCCGCTGGCCTGCACGCCCGGCCAGGCCATGATCACCGGGCCTTGCTGCCAGGCCTCGCCGCTGTGCTCGGCGTCCCATTCGTGCTCGAT
Organism: Pseudomonas sp. FG98; assembly: GCF_057808595.1. NCBI lineage: Bacteria > Pseudomonadati > Pseudomonadota > Gammaproteobacteria > Pseudomonadales > Pseudomonadaceae > Pseudomonas > Pseudomonas sp. FG98. Next base: position 85,092 of record NZ_JBMDIJ010000007.1, read on the forward strand.
GCCGCTGCTGTCGCGATGGCGCTGCGGGCTGAGGAAGTCGTCGGGGTAGAGGATCAGCTCGTGGAAGCCCTGGTACCAGTTCAGCGAACCCAGGTGCAGCAGTGGCAACTGGGCCTGGGCGGCGAGGAACAGGCGCTCGCCATCATCCAGTTCGACTCCGGGCAGGCAGGTCAGGTGCTTGTCGCTGAGGAACAGTACGCAGGCGTCGCGCAGCCATTGGTCTTCGGCATCGCTGATGCCGTCGAGCATCGGCAGGCGCTCGCGCACCTGCTGCCACAGTTGTGGATCGACCGGATGGCGTTCCAGGGTGCGCCGCCGGCGCCAGGCGCTGAAGCTCCACATAAGCGGCGGTCAGTGCGCCTTGGCCTCGCCGCGGCCCATGCGGCCACGCACCACACCGATGATCACCGGGACCAGCGACAGGACGATGATGGCAACGATCATCAGCGACAGGTTCTGCTTGATGAATGGCACGTTGCCGAAGAAGTAGCCGAGGGTCACCAGGCCGCCCACCCAGAGGATGGTGCCGGCCACGCTGAAGCCGAAGAAGCGTGGGTAGGACATCTTCGCGATACCGGCGACGAACGGTGCGAAGGTCCGCAGGATCGGCAGGAAGCGCGCCAGGGTCACGGTCTTGCCACCATGGCGTTCGTAGAAATCGTGGGTCTGCTGCAGGTAGTCGCGGCGGAAGATCTTCGAGTTGGGATTGCGGAACAGGCGTTCACCGGCTGTTCGCCCGATCACGTAGTTGGTGCTGTCGCCGAGGATCGCCGCCAGCATCAGCAGGCCGCCGAGCAGTACCGGGTCCATGCCGCCGCCCGCGGCCACGGCGCCGGCGATGAACAGCAGGGAATCGCCGGGCAGGAAGGGCATCACCACCAGGCCGGTTTCACAGAAGATCACCAGGAACAGGATCGCGTAGATCCACGGACCGTAATTGTTGACCAGCAAATCGAGATAGGCGTCGAGATGCAGAATGAGGTCCAGCGGGTTGAAATCCATGTACAGCACCTTGTTCAGAACCCGGATTCACGGGCGTGCGATGGCTGGCATTGCGGAATGTGAGGAAATACCCACAGGCTTGGGTAAGAATTCACACAGGCTGAAGGGCGCATTATACGGCTATGAGGGGATTCTGCTTACGCAGTTTGTAGCTGAATGTGCGGAGATTTGCGGCGCTCTTCAGGGCCTCATCGCTGGCAACGCCAGCTCCCACAGGTTCTGCGGTGCACGCGGTTCCTGTGGGAGCTGGCGTTGCCAGCGATGAGGCCCTGGAGGCTTGATCAGTTGATCGGCAGCACGTAGTTCTTGAACTCGGTGTCCTCGCGGAAGCCGATGGACTCATAGGTACGCATGGCCACTTCATTGTCGCTGCTGGTCGAAACCCGCATGCGCACGGCGTTGGTGTCCTTGGCCATGCGCTTGGCTTCGCGCATCAGGTGGTCGGCCACCAGCATGCGCCGGGAGTCCTCGGCGACGTAGATGTCGTTGAGGATCCACACCCGCTTCAGCGACAGCGAGGAAAAGCTCGGGTAGAGCTGGCAGAAACCCATCAGTTTGCTGTCGTCATCGTCCGGCATTGCCAGGTAGATGATCGATTCGCCGCGCTCAAGGCGCTTTTGCAGGAAGGCACGGGACGTATCCGGGTAAGGCAGCTCGCCATAGAACTCGCGGTACTTGACGAAAAGCGGGGCGAGCAGGTCCAGGTGCTCAAGGGTTGCTTGGATGATTCGCATAAGCAGGCCTCGTGTTTCGTAGGGATTGGCGGCGAATCTCGGGCAGCCGTCGCCCCAGATGCTGCCTAAAGCGGAAAAAAATCGCAATCGACGAAAAAGTAGCCGTCATTCAGGACTTTCCAAGCAGGAAGTTTCCGTTTTGTTGCGTACTGGTTTCCGTTTCCAGTGTCTGAACCTGCGCTTCGTCCTTCAGGTTCACCCCCGACAGCTGGCGGCGACAGGCCTCGCGCATCAGGTAGACCAGGCGATGCGCAGCCATGCCGTAGCTCAGGCCTTCGAGGCGGACGTTGGAAATGCAGTTGCGGTAGGCATCGGTCAGGCCGACCTTCGGATTCCAGGTGAAATACAGGCCAAGGCTGTCCGGCGAACTGAGACCGGGGCGTTCGCCGATAAGGATCACGGTCATCCGTGCACCCAGCAGTTCGCCGATCTCGTCGGCTACCGCGACCCGCCCCTGTTCCACCAGCAGTACCGGTGCCGTGGACCAGCCATCGGCGGCGATCTGTTCTTCCAGTCGATTGAGAAACGGCAGGGTATGGCGGTGCACGGCCAGGGACGACAGGCCGTCGGCGACGACGATGGCCAGGTCGATGCCGCCCGGGTTGTTGCGCGCATGCTCGCGCAGCTGTTCGGCGGAGTCCTCGTGCAGGCGCCGGCCCAGGTCGGGGCGTTGCAGGTATTGGTGACGATCCTGGGCGGCGCTGCGCAACAGCAGGCTGTCGCGACCGCGTTCCTGTAACTGCTCGCGCAGACCGGCATGATCGAACGGCAAGTGCACCGCATCGCGGGCCTGGGCGTGGGCGAACTGGAAATCCAGCTGGGCCTGGGTCGGCAGGCTGGTGCCGGTGCGGCCCAGGGCAATCCGCGCCGGGGTCAGGCGGCGCAGCTCCAGCCAGGGGTTGTCGGTGGGCGTCGGTTGCTTGTCCATGTACTCGCTCGCTTATCCCAGTTGCGCCAGGGCCTGGCGGAAGGCCGGTGGCAGGTTGTCGCCGAAGCGCACGCGGCCATCGGCCTGGGTGAAGATCCCGGTCCGCGCCAGCCACGCCTCGAACTCCGGACCGGGCTTCAGGCCGAGGGTCTGGCGCGCGTAGAGGGCGTCGTGGAAGGAGGTGGTCTGGTAGTTGAGCATGATGTCGTCGGAGCCGGGGATGCCCATGATGAAGTTGATCCCGGCCACACCCAACAGGGTCAGCAGGGTGTCCATGTCGTCCTGGTCGGCTTCGGCGTGGTTGGTGTAGCAGATGTCGCAGCCCATCGGCACGCCGAGCAGCTTGCCGCAGAAGTGGTCCTCCAGGCCGGCACGGATGATCTGCTTGCCGTTGTACAGGTACTCGGGACCGATGAAACCGACCACGGTGTTCACCAGGAACGGCTTGAAGTGCCGGGCCACAGCGTAGGCGCGGGTTTCGCAGGTCTGCTGGTCGACGCCGAAGTTGGCGTTGGCCGACAGCGCGCTGCCCTGGCCGGTCTCGAAATACATCAGGTTCTGGCCGAGGGTGCCGCGGTTGAGGCTGAGGCCCGCGTCATACCCTTCCTTCAGCACATTAAGGTTGATGCCGAAGCTGGCATTGGCCGCCTCGGTGCCGGCAATCGACTGGAACACCAGGTCCAGCGGCACGCCGCGGTTGATCGCCTCGATCGAGGTGGTGACGTGGGTCAGCACGCAGGCCTGGGTGGGGATGTCGTAGCGCTGGATGATGGCATCGAGCATCTCCAGGAGGGCGCAGATCGAGGCGATGCTGTCGGTGGCCGGGTTGATGCCGATCATGGCGTCGCCGTTGCCGTAGAGCAGGCCGTCGAGGATGCTCGCGGCGATGCCGGCCGGTTCGTCGGTGGGGTGGTTGGGCTGCAGGCGGGTCGACAGGCGCCCGCGCAGGCCCATGGTGCCGCGAAAGCGGGTGACCACGCGGATCTTCTGCGCCACCAGGACCAGGTCCTGCACGCGCATGATCTTGGAAACTGCCGCCGCCATTTCCGGGGTCAGGCCCGGGGCCAGGGCGCGCAGGCTGGCTTCGTCGGCGGCGTCGCTCAACAACCAGTCGCGCAGGCCGCCGACGGTCAGGTGGCTGACCGGGGCGAATGCCTGCTGGTCGTGGGTGTCGATGATCAGCCGGGTGACTTCATCGTCTTCGTAGGGAATCAGCGCCTCGTTGAGGAAATGGCTGAGGGGGATGTCGGCCAGGGCCATCTGCGCAGCGACCCGCTCACCGTCGTTGCTGGCCGCGACCCCGGCGAGAAAGTCGCCGGAGCGTGCAGGACTGGCCTTGGCCATGACGTCCTTGAGGCTGTCGAAACGGTAGGTCTGCTGGCCTATCGTGTGTACGAAACTTGCCATGTGCAATCTCCAGAGCGCCGCCGCCGGGGCGGCAGCGCGGTATTTCGGTCAGTGCAAGGCTTCTTCGGCCTTCTGGATCGCGGCGAACTCTTCTTCCGGCGTGCCGGCCACCAGGTGGTGACGGCTGTACAGGGCGAAGTAAGCAATCAGGACGCCATAAATGATCGCGGCGCCGATCACCACCCGCGGATCCACCAGGAAGCCCGCTACCACGGCGATGCAGGCCAGCACCAGGGCCACGCCCGAAGTGAAGATACCGCCTGGGGTGCGATACGGACGCTCCATTTTGGGGCGACGAATGCGCAGGGTGATATGCGCGGCCATCATCAGCACATAGGACAGCGTAGCGCCGAACACCGCGACCAGGATCAGCAGGTCGCCCTGGCCGGTCAGCGACAGGGCGAAACCGATGATCCCGGGGATGATCAGCGCCAGCACCGGTGCCTTGCTCTTGTTGGTCTGCGACAGCGAGCGCGGCAGGTAACCGGCGCGGGACAGGGCGAAGATCTGCCGGGAATAGGCGTAGATGATCGAGAAGAAGCTGGCGATCAGGCCGGCGAGGCCCACCAGATTGACGAAGCTGCCCATCCAGGTCGAGCCGCCGTAGGCCTTGGCCAGGGCTTCCACCAACGGGTTACCGGAGCTTTTCAGGGCTTCGGAGCCGGCGCCGCCCGGGCCGATCACCAGGATCAGCAGGGCGAAGGCGAGCAGCACCAGCATGGCGCCGATCAGGCCGCGGGGCAGGTCGCGCTTGGGATTCTTGGTTTCTTCTGCAGCCAGCGGTACGCCCTCGACGGCGAGGAAGAACCAGATCGCGTAGGGGATCGCCGCCCACACGCCGACGTAGCCGAAGGGCAGGAATTCGCTGGCGCCGACGGCCTGGGTCGGGACGATATCGAACAGGTTCTTCGCATCGAAATGGGGCACCATCGCCAGCAGGAACACGGCCAGGGCGATGGCTGCCACGGCGGTGATGATGAACATCAGCTTCAGCGCCTCACCGACCCCGAAGATATGGATGCCGATGAAGATGATGTAGAAGGCCAGGTAGATCATCCAGCCGCCGATGCCGAACAGCGACTGGCAATAGGCGCCGATGAACACCGCGATGGCCGCTGGGGCGATGGCGTATTCGATAAGGATCGCGGTACCGGTCAGGAAGCCGCCCCAGGGCCCGAACGCGCTGCGGGCGAAGCCGTAGCCGCCGCCGGCGGTGGGGATCATCGAGGACAGTTCGGCGAGGGAGAAGCACATGCACAGGTACATGGTGGCCATCAGCAGGGTGGCGAGGAACATCCCGCCCCAGCCGCCCTGGGCCAGGCCGAAGTTCCAGCCGGCGTAGTCGCCGGAAATCACGTAGGCGACGCCGAGGCCGACCAGCAGGACCCAGCCGGCGGCACCTTTTTTCAGTTCACGTTGCTGGAAATAGTCGGAACCGACCTTTTCGAAATCTACGGAAGAGCCTGCCGGGGATCCGGCGGAATGATCGCTAGGCATGGGGAAGTCACCTGTTGTCTTTTTTTGAGTGGTGAATGCGCTGCAGGAAGCGGGCCAGAGCGGTTTGCTCCGGTTTTTCTGTGGTAGTGCGTCGTGGCCATCGCTGGCAAGCCAGCTCCCACAGGTCCGGTGCATACCGATCCTTGTGGGGGCTGGCTCGCCAGCGATTGGGGTTTAGAAGAACCCGAGCGGATTGATGTCGTAGCTCACCAGCAGGTTCTTGGTCTGCTGGTAATGGTCGAGCATCATCTTGTGGGTTTCACGGCCGACACCGGACTTCTTGTAGCCACCGAACGCGGCATGCGCCGGGTACAGGTGGTAGCAGTTGGTCCACACGCGACCGGCCTTGATCCCGCGGCCCATGCGGTAGGCCTTGTTGATATCGCGGGTCCAGACGCCTGCACCCAGGCCGAACTCGGTGTCGTTGGCGATGGCCAGGGCTTCGGCTTCGTCCTTGAAGGTGGTGACGCTGACCACCGGGCCGAAGATTTCTTCCTGGAACACGCGCATGCGGTTGTTGCCCTTGAGCAGGGTCGGCTGGATGTAATAGCCGGTGGCCAGGTTGCCTTCGAGCTTCTCCACCTTGCCGCCGGTGAGCAACTGGGCGCCTTCCTTCTCGGCGATTTCCAGGTAGGACAGGATCTTGTCGAACTGCTGCTGCGAGGCCTGGGCGCCGACCATGGTGTCGGTGTCCAGCGGGTCGCCGCGCTTGATCTTCTTGACCTTCTCCATCACCACGCTCATGAACTCGTCGTAGATGGATTCCTGCACCAGGGCGCGGGACGGGCAGGTGCACACCTCGCCCTGGTTGAAGAAGGCCAGGACCAGGCCTTCGGCGGCCTTCTCGATGAAGGACGGCTCGGCCTTCATGATGTCTTCGAAGTAGATGTTCGGCGACTTGCCACCCAGCTCCACGGTGGACGGGATGATGTTCTCGGCGGCGCATTTCATGATGTGCGAGCCGACCGGGGTCGAGCCGGTGAAGGCGATCTTGGCGATGCGTTTGCTGGTGGCCAGGGCTTCGCCGGCTTCGCGGCCATAGCCCTGGACGATATTGAGTACGCCTGGCGGCAGCAGGTCGCCGATCAGCTCGACCAGCACGGTGATGCCCAGCGGGGTCTGTTCGGCCGGCTTGAGCACCACGCAGTTGCCGGCGGCCAGGGCCGGGGCGAGTTTCCAGGCGGCCATCAGGATCGGGAAGTTCCACGGGATGATCTGCCCGACCACGCCCAGCGGCTCGTGGATGTGATAGGCCACGGTGCCTTCGTTGATCTCGGCGGCGCCGCCTTCCTGGGCGCGGATGCAGCCGGCGAAGTAGCGGAAGTGATCCACTGCCAGCGGGATGTCGGCATTGAGGGTTTCGCGGACGGCCTTGCCGTTGTCCCAGGTTTCGGTGATGGCCAGGACTTCGAGGTTCTGCTCGATGCGGTCGGCGATCTTCAGCAGCACGTTGGAGCGGTCCTGGACCGAGGTGCGACCCCAGGCATCGGCCGCGGCATGGGCAGCGTCCAGGGCTTTATCGATGTCTTCGGCAGTGGAGCGAGGAAATTCGGCGATCGGCTGGCCGTTCACCGGCGAGGTATTGGTGAAGTAAGCGCCTTTGACCGGAGCCACGAACTCGCCATTGATGTAGTTACCGTAGCGGCTCTTGAACGAAACCTTTGCGCCTTCGGTACCCGGATGTGCGTAACGCATGGTGTCTCTCCTGGCTTATGTGTTTTGTTGGGGAGGATTTCTAGCGTAGAGCAAAGGTCGGGCCACTGCCCGGCGAAGGCGCTGGATCAATGATTTGGCGCAGTTTTCCCGGTGTTTTCGGCGCAGCTTGTGAGGGAAGCGGTACAGCCCGGGTGACACTTTGTGCCGCTGGCGGTACAGCCCGTGACCCGGCGGTCAAGCTGGCATTGCAATGCGCCAGCGCCTGGAGGATGCTGGGTTTCTCTGACCCGCGGAGAACAATAAAAAGTGCAGGGTAACCATCTCAGCCGGCACGCCCGGCAAGTGCTGACGGTGACACAGGGCAAGGGCGGCTTGCAGGGCCCTGGCAGTGACCCGTCGATCGCCCGCTCCTGGCTGCGCTGCCTGGAGGACTACCATCTCGATCCGGCCCAGGCCATGGCGCCGACCGTGCTCGAACACGAGCGCGTGCTGGAGAGCCGCGACCGCCTGCACCAGGTGCTGCAGATCGCCGATGGCGAGATGAACAGCCTGCACCAGCAGCTTTCCGGGGCCGGTCATGCGGTGTTGCTCACCGATGCCCGCGGGGTCATCCTCAATTGCGTCACCGCGCCCAGCGAGCGGCGCATCTTCGAGCGCGCCGGGCTGTGGCTCGGTGCCGACTGGAGCGAGGCGCGGGAAGGCACCAACGGCATCGGGACCTGCCTGGTGGAGCGCCAGGCCCTGACCATCCACCAGGACGAACACTTCCGTGGCCGCCACACCGGACTGACCTGCTCGGCGAGCCCGGTGTTCGATCCCCATGGTGACCTGTTGGCGGTGCTCGACGTGTCCTCGGCGCGGGCCGATGTCTCGCGGCAGAGCCAGTTCCACACCATGGCCCTGGTCAATCTCTCGGCGAAGATGATCGAGAGCTGCTACTTCCTCCGCTGTTTCGAGAATCACTGGTTGCTGCGCTTTCATCTGCAGGCCGAGTCGGTCGGGCTGTTCAGCGAGGGCTTGCTGGCGTTCGACGGGGAAGGGCGGATCTGTGCGGTCAACCAGAGCGCCCTGAATCTGCTGGGCAACGGGCGCGGCGGGCTGCTGGGGCAGCCGGTGGAGATGTTTTTCGATTGCCGTCTTGATGATCTGCTCGGCCGTGCCACCGCCCTGGCCAGCACCAGTTGGCCGCTGCGTAGCCGCGATGGCCGGCTGTTGTTCGCCAGTGTCCGCGGACAGTTGGCGCGGGCGTTGCCACGCCAGGTTGTCGCCCCGCCTGCGGTGCCGACGAAAAGCGCGGAAATATGCCTGCTCGACCCGGCCCTGCAAAACGACTTCCGCCGCGCCCTGCGGGTGTTCGAGCGCGATGTCCCGCTGTTGCTCAATGGCGAGACCGGGTCCGGCAAGGAGGCCTTCGCCAAGGCCGTGCACCAGGCCAGCCAGCGCGCCGGCAAGCCGTTCGTCGCGCTCAACTGCGCATCGATTCCGGAAAGCCTGATCGAAAGCGAGCTGTTCGGTTATCGCGGCGGCAGCTTTACCGGAGCGCGCAAGGAAGGCATGCGCGGCAAGCTGCAGCAGGCCGATGGCGGCACCTTGCTGCTGGACGAGATCGGCGATATGCCGCTGGCCTTGCAGACCCGCCTGCTGCGGGTGCTGGAGGAGCGCCAGGTGGTGCCGATCGGGGGCGAACCGCAGGACGTCGATGTGCGCATCATCAGTGCCACCCACCGCAACCTGCTGGAGCGGGTCGCCGACGGCAGTTTCCGCGAAGACCTCTATTACCGCCTCAATGGCCTGGAAGTCGCCTTGCCGGCCCTGCGCGAGCGCAGCGACAAGGCGCAGTTGCTCGATTTCATCCTGGCCGAGGAGGCCGGGCGGCAGCCGGTTCAGCTCGACCCGGTGGCGCGCCGCCTGCTGCTGGATTTCTCCTGGCCGGGCAACGTTCGGCAGTTGCGCAATGTGCTGCGCACGCTGGTGGCCTTGTGCGAGGACGGCTGTATCGGGGTGCAGGATCTGCCGGCGCTGGTGCGCAATGCGCCGCGGTTGCAGGTCGAGTCCGCCGTGCCTGTGGATAACCTCCAGCACCCGCTGGATGACGCCGAGCGCCGGGCCTTGCTGGCGGTGCTGGAGGACAAGCGCTGGCACATGACCCAGGTGGCGGCTCAGCTCGGAGTAAGTCGTAACACCTTGTATCGGAAACTGCGCAAACACGGGCTGTCCAAGGGAGCCTGAGGCAAACACAGGGTGAGATTTTTCCCCCCCTGGGCTACCCTGCCTGCACGTTTCCCGAGGTTGACCATGCACATTCACATTCTTGGTATCTGTGGCACTTTCATGGGCTCGCTGGCGGTGCTGGCCAAGGAGCTCGGCCACCATGTCACTGGCTCCGATGCCAACGTCTATCCGCCCATGAGCACCCAGCTCGAAGCCCAGGGCATCGCCCTGACCCAGGGCTACGACCCGGCGCAACTGGACCCGGCCCCCGACCTGGTGGTGATCGGCAATGCGCTGTCGCGGGGCAACCCGGCGGTGGAATACGTACTGAACAAGGGCCTGCCCTACGTCTCCGGCCCGCAGTGGCTGGCCGACCATGTGCTGCAGGGCCGCTGGGTCCTGGCGGTGGCCGGCACCCACGGCAAGACCACCACCAGCAGCATGCTGGCCTGGGTCCTGGAGCATGCCGGGATGAGCCCGGGCTTCCTGATCGGCGGTGTGCCGCAGAACTTCTCGGTGTCGGCGCGCTTGGGCGGTACGCCGTTCTTCGTGGTCGAGGCCGACGAATACGACAGCGCCTTCTTCGACAAGCGCTCAAAATTCGTCCACTACCGTCCGCGCACCGCGATCCTCAACAACCTTGAGTTCGATCACGCGGACATCTTCCCTGACCTGGCGGCGATCGAGCGGCAGTTCCACCATCTGGTGCGGACCATTCCGAGTGAAGGTCTGGTCATCCATCCGACCACGGAGCCGGCGATCAAGCGCGTGATCGACATGGGCTGCTGGACCCCGGTGCAGACCACCGGTGCTGGCGGCCAATGGCAGGTGCGCCTGCTCAGCGAGGATGGCTCGCGCTTCGAAGTCAGCTTCGAGGGCGAAGTGCAGGGTGTGGTCCAGTGGGAGCTGACCGGCCAGCACAACGTCGCCAACGCCCTGGCCACCCTGGCGGCGGCGCGGCATGTCGGCGTCGTGCCGGCCATGGGCATTGCTGCGCTGAGCGCGTTCAAGAGCGTCAAGCGGCGCATGGAGAAGGTTGCCGAAGTCGACGGCATCACCATCTATGACGACTTCGCCCACCACCCGACGGCCATCGCCACTACCCTCGACGGCTTGCGCAAGCGCGTCGGCGATGCCCCGGTGATCGCGGTGATCGAACCGCGTTCCAACTCGATGAAGCTCGGTGCCCACCGCGATGGCCTGCCGGAAAGCGTCAAGGACGCCGACCAGGTGATCTGGTATGCACCGCCGAACCTTGGCTGGGACCTGGCCGCCACGGCTGCCGAGTGCACGGTGCCAGCGGTGGTTGCCGACAGCCTTGAAGCCATCATCGAACGGGTCAAGGGCCAGGCCCGGGCCGGCACCCAGGTGGTGATCATGAGCAACGGCGGCTTCGGCGGCCTGCACGGCAAACTGGCCGAGGCGCTGCGCGGATGAGCGGGCCGGAGCGCATCACCCTGGCCATGACCGGCGCCTCCGGGGCGCAGTATGGCCTGCGCCTGCTGGACTGCCTGGTGCGCGAGGACCGTGAGGTGCACTTCCTTATCTCCAAGGCAGCGCAACTGGTGATGTCCACCGAAACCGACGTGGTATTGCCGGCCAAGCCCCAGGGGATGCAGGCGTTCCTCACCGAATACACCGGCGCCACGGCCGGGCAGATCCGCGTTTATGGCAAGGAAGACTGGATGTCGCCGGTGGCTTCGGGCTCTGGTGCCCCGGCGGCGATGGTGGTGGTCCCTTGTTCCACCGGGACCTTGTCGGCGATCGCCACCGGCGCCTGCAACAACCTGATCGAGCGGGCTGCGGACGTCACCCTGAAGGAGCGCCGCCAGCTGATCCTGGTTCCGCGCGAGGCACCGTTCTCCACCATTCATCTGGAGAACATGCTCAAGCTGTCGCAGATGGGCGCGGTGATCCTGCCGGCGGCGCCGGGCTTCTACCACCAGCCACAGACCATCGATGACCTGGTGGACTTCGTGGTGGCGCGCATCCTCAACCTGCTGAACATTCCCCAGGACATGCTGCCGCGTTGGGGTGAGCACCATTTCGGGGGCGAGGAATGAAGGCCCTGGTCATCGCGCTGCTGGTAGTCCTGAGCGCCACCGGCTGCGCCACGGTGCGCACCCTGGATGCCGCCATGCCGGGGGCGCCGGTGGTGTACTCGGGCACGCGGTTGGACCTGTATGCGTTGCAGGGCGGCTGTTGCGCCGAAGACCGCTTCGGCGCCGAGGCCCCGAAGTATCCGGGGCTGGACCTGCCGGGGAGCATGGTGCTGGATACGGTGTTGTTGCCGTTGTCGGTGCTGACGGTGCTGGGGGTGGGGGTTCAGGCTTCGGGTGGGATTTAGGTCATGGTCGGACGGCTCCTTGATCTACATGGATTTTGGAGCCGCAGATTTCAATGATAAGTACTTGCTATAAAAGCATCATCCAGCGTTGTACCGCCAAAAGTATTCAAGAATTCTTGTGCACTGTTGAATTTTAAGAAGTTGTGCCGGTGAATGAGATGAAAGTTATCGCAATGTTCACAAATTTCTTGAATGTTGTGTGATGAAACGATAATCGTAGTGCCGTTGTCGCGGGCTTTTTTGAGGAACTCCCAGATGTAATGACGATATTCGGGGTCTACGCCGGCGGTGGGTTCATCGAGAATCAGTAACTCCTTTGAGAAGGAAATTAGTGAAAGTGTAAAGAAAAACCTTATTTCTCCGTAGCTGCAATGGCTGGGGCGTTTCTTCAACATTTCGCGGAATTTTTCTGCAAGACGTATATCCCAATCTTCAAATAGTTTTGTTGTATGGGAGAGGGACGGAATTTGGGGGCATAATAGAGCGCCGGTCATTTCGTAAATTTCTTTCATCGACAATCCTGCAGGCATTCCGAGTGTTTGTGACAAGTAAGAGTGCTGTTTCGTAAAGTTAAGCAGTTTTCCTTGGTCGGGAAATTGGACGGAGCATAGCAAGTCAAAAAATGTAGTTTTTCCTGCACCGTTTTTTCCTATGATTCCGGTGATTTCATTCTTCTCAATAGAAATGGTTGCTTTGTCAAATATTATCTTGTCTTTGAATTTTAAAGACATGGATTCCGCTTTTATAGCGACCATTAGTATCTGCTCCACACAGGATTGATTCTTAGCTTTGCCGAGGTCATGGCAAGGGTGAGGGCGAGTATCAGGCTGGCACCTATCAGGAAGGGTTCCGGGCGAGTACTGCCATTCATTATGTTTTTTGAGGTTGAAAAGATATTTAGATGGTTTATTGCTTCGAGAGTGTGACTGTGGGCTTTGGGTGTGAGTAATGCCAGGAGAATCATTGTAAACATCAAGACTGAAATTGCGGTGTTCGCACTTTGGAATTTAAGTTTGCAGTTGGCCAAAATAAGTGCGGGAGAGCAAAATATTATGAAGCAAATTAGGAATCTGTAGAGGATATTAACCAGTTCCGCAAGGTTATACGGGGAGAATGCGGGTTTGGTGATGATGTAAAATGTTATGCAGTAGGCTGTTGCTGATATTAAATAGCAGGCCAGATGCGAGATAAGGAATATGTTTTTGGCTTCGGGAGTATATATGAATGACCTGATGAAGCCGCTTTCCCTTCGTCCGACAATATAGAAGGCGACACCAAAAAACGCTACGGTGCACGCGACATAGGCATAAAATCCAGCTGTGGACTGGGCATAGTTGTCATTATTGAATCCTGTTGCGGCACTATTGTAGGTTATGAAATAGAACAGGGCGCATGGAGAGATTAATGTCCATAACAGGGATATAGGTTCTCTTAACTGCTCGCGGAGGAATATGGTAGTGAGTCTTAATGCTCTGGTGGGTTTTTCAAATTTCATGGGAAGGGTACCATCGAGCTTTGACGGGTTTCGTCAATCTGGTGGATGAAATTATCAGAGTACTTGTTCTGGATGTTTAGGTGTGAGGAGTTGTTCATGTGCATAAAGGCTGTTGGTGATACGTACTTGCAGAAAAAATAAGTTCTACGGGAGATTTTAGTTGGCTTGATGTAGATATAGCCTGATATGCCAGATTGTTTAATTGCGCTGACTAATGTGTTTGTATTTATTGGTTTGGTCGGCGTTTGGCTCTTGGTATCTGATGTGATTAGGTTGTTTGCTATGTTGAGGTAGGTTGAATGGTTGTTGATATTCAGAAAGTGACGAAGATATGGATCTTTGATACTTTCTATGTCGTTATTGAATGTGTGGAAGTTCCTGATGAATCGAAAGGTCTGCCAGAGCTCATATATAGACTTTTCGAGAGCTGCCTCTTGAGAGTCGCCATATGCCATTCCCGCGCAGTAATGCACGTGATGTTCTGGGGCGCTGGCGCCATACAAGACAATTATGCATTTGCCAGGGAAGTTCTCATCGCTAATGTCGAGAGCTGTCACGCTTCCGCTGGATGCTAATGCTTGAAGTATTGGAAGAGCACCTGATAGGGGTAGTCTGCTGTGATAATCTGGCAAATTTAATTCATGGTTGCATTTTTTTGTTAGCCAGAACTTCAGTAGAAACTGGCGTTCAATCGACTCTTTTATTGCGCCGAGTATGGCGTTTTCAAGGTTCCAGTGAAAGCTACAGCCACAGGTGTCGCGAACAGGATGGAATCTATTGTCATTCCCTAGATTAGTTGGGCTTATCGAGATGCAGACAGTTGGTATTTCACAGTTTGAAAAGTCCGATAATCGCTTGACGGAGGTTTTGTGAAACATGTGACTATATAGAGAGTCAGGAGTTTTCGAACTGAGCATGGTCTGTTGAAAAGCGCGGGTGAAGTTGGTTGTTTCTTGATCTTCCAATGTGTCGCTCAATAAAGACTTTCTATGTGATGAGACTTCGGAGAAAAAGTGTCTTCTTTCATAATACTCTCCTAGGCTGGACAGTGCTGCGCTGTTACCCAAACCAATACCAGAACCGTATCTTCCCCAAAAGTCACCAATCTCAACGACATGGGGATGATGTCGAAGCAACGCTGGCTGGAAAAGGGCCGTTGTGGGTTGGTCAATGTTGAAAGAGCGCGTGAAGTATCTCATTTCAATGTCCTATGAACTGAACGCAAAGCGGTAGTGAAAGCGCAGGGTTTATCGACAAGGCATTACTCACCATATGGTCGGTATAGCCTGACCATACCCTATTTTTAAGGCCGAGTTTCTTGCAGTGCAGGTCAATCAGCATATACATTGAGCCTACTTCCATTAGGGCTAGCCGATAACCGCGAGATTTGTATTTGAATAGTGTTTTGGGTAGATAAGCCATGTAGATCAGAGCACAGTATGGGGTGCCAATTGTGCTGCCGACAGGTAGTATTGCCTCTTTTAAGTAACTGGCAGGGCGACTTGATTTGATCGCTTCGAATGTTAATGAGTTGGGAAGAAGATGGAGTATGTCTGATTCTTCTGGCCAGAATTCGTTCGTAGGGTTTATACGACAGCAGAACACATCAATCGGATAAAGCGCCCCGCCGCTAGGGTATCCACGATGGTAAGTGTCTGGCTTGACTGCGACCAGTGGGGATACCAGTGTCGTAAGAGTCCTGAAATCTACTGGTCTACTGGAAAAGAAATCACAAGATTGATCGCGCAATAAATTAGAGTCTTCTGGAAGTGTTTTTATTTTTTGACCTGAGATTATGCCTTCGTCAAGAAGGTTGTATCTAAGTTCATTGCCTGAAAGTAGCTCGATTTCCTTGTTGGATAACGAGTGTAGCTTTGTAAGGTGTTGGGTGGCTGAGTGTAGACAGAAATTACCTTGTGCATGAAATTTTAATGTTTTGTAGTATGTTTTAGGGTCTGTAAGTCTGAGGTAGTTATCATGCGGTATGGTTTTCATGGTTAGCCTTCAAACAGTCGCACATGTGCCAATGTGGCAAGATTTCTTCTGCCACGCGTCCATTATTTAAATCCACTGTTGAGTTGGTAAGAATATTGTCTTGAAATAGTTTGTGGTTAGTGCTTGATAAAATTGTATTTATCTTTTTTGATATCAGTCCGACGACCATTGAGTGTTGGAGCATAGAAAGTTTTGGGTTTTGAAAGTCAGCTGAGTTCGATGTACAGAAATTCAACATGGCACTCCATGCACAGGCTCCATCAGCTTGGGTTTCGAAGTGGATTGCTCGGCTAAGTGAACAAAATAGGCACGGATTCCCTAGGTCGGCGGAGTAGGGTTGAGTAACAGTGAAAGTGGCGGGGGAGAAATACCCGCAAATAATAAAGCTTTTTGGTAGTGTGTTTGACGCTTCGAAATATATATGCTTCAACTCGCTGGTGTTATGTGATCCAGGAAGAAGTATTATCAAGCTTCTTTCGTGGGTCACGCTGTTCAGCGCGTTTAGATGTAGTGGCAAGTGAGTTAGTGGTAGAGGGATTTCACTGTCCAAGAGGTTGATCGTATGTTGCTTTCGCTCTTTCCAGTCGTGAAATATATAAACGGAGTCAAAGTAATTGGGTGGTACATCATATTGTATTTTTAGGTGGTGATGTAGTTGCTCTGATATGGGTTTTTCAAGGTCGTACTTGGCAAGAATTGACTCAAGAGTCTCGAGATCAATTGTTTTTTCACAGATCGGTTTTAGCTCTTCAAGTGCTGTAATAAGTTTTTTGGAATTTATCCGTGAGATACCTTTTTCTGAACCGATCAGGCTGTAGTTTTCGAAGTTGAGAATTTCATAGTTTTGGATTTTTATTCGCATTTTTCTCACTCCCTCAAAGTAGGCAGTGCGGCCGCTAACTGCCTACTTCTGGATTTAGTTAACTATAGTGTTCATTGTTTGTTTTCGTGCTGATGCTGCTGCATCCGCCGCCGCAACCACCACTTCCGCCACTCCCACCACTGCACCCGCCACCGCCACCGCTTCCGCCACTTCCGCCGCCACCACCAGAACCACCTGAGCCACCATTGTTTGCTGACTCATACTCATTAAATTTGTCACTAAGCGGCAGTAACATTTCGCACATGTCGTTGTTCATTTTCTTAACTCCTTTGAAGTGATTTCCTCTTGTGTAAGAGGTGGGAAATAATTAGCTGGTAGGCTGGGCAGTGTCAAATGCGGGGCGGCGAGCAGACTTTCACAATGTTCTCCGCACAGGAGGCTTTTGTAGGAAAAGTCTTTCAGTTAATTCTTGTTTGTGCGTGAGAAATATTAGTGCTTACTAAGGTTGGGCGCAGAAAAGAGGATGCTTCCGAAAGAGGCGTAGAAATTTTCTGTGCTGTTTGAGTGTTTTGTTTTTAAATAGGGGTGATATGGATTTATATTTTTTATGGCTCTCTATAAGTATGCGACGAGTGGTCGTTTTGGCTGCCGGTACTTCCACCTGTGCTGGTCAGATTTTACAAAGGCATCAAGAAGAAATGCGTTATATCTAAACCTGAGCAGCTAACTTAACTTTCTCATCCGGCAAATCTAGACAGTAGAGTCAACAATAAGTGGCTTTGAACGAAGGAGAGCGGGCGTAGATGACGGCTGAACATTCCCCAGGACATGCTGCCGCGCTGGGGTGAGCACCATTTCGGGGGCGAGGAATGAAGGCCCTCGTCATCGCGCTGCTGGTAGTCCTGAGCGCCACCGGCTGCGCCACGGTGCGCACCCTGGATGCGGCCATGCCGGGGGCGCCGGTGGTGTACTCGGGCACGCGGTTGGACCTGTATGCGTTGCAGGGCGGCTGTTGCGCCGAAGACCGCTTCGGCACCGAGGCCCCGAAATATCCGGGGCTGGACCTGCCTGGGAGCATGGTGCTGGATACGGTGTTGTTGCCGTTGTCGGTGCTGACGGTGCTGGGGGTGGGTTTTCAGGCCTCGGGTGGGCTTTAGGGCCTCATCGCCGCCGTACGGTGATGAGGCCCTTTGATCATTTCCCCAACTTGCGCAACTCATCCGACTCGACGATCCGCACCCCATCCTTCTCTTCCAGCGCCAACCGCCAAAGCGCCCGAGCCAGTTGGCAGGCTTCGATACCGTGGTACTTGCCCGGGATCAGTTTCGACAGGCTCCCCGCCAGCTTTTCCGCCAGTCGCGGTTCGGCTCGCTCACCGAGCAGCAGCGAGGGCCGGGCGATGGTCAGTTGCGGCCAGTCCTGCGCGATCAGCGCTTGCTCCATTTCGCCCTTGACCCGGTTGTAGAACACCGACGACTTGGGATCGGCGCCAATAGCACTGACTACCAGCAAGTGCCGCGCACCCATTTCCCGGGCGCGTTTGCTGAAGGCCACCACCATGTCCAGGTCCACCGCGCGGAAGGCATTTTCCGAGCCCGCCTGCTTGATGGTGGTGCCCAGGCAGCAGAAGGCGGTGTCGACCCGGCCGCTGAGTTGCGGCAGGAATACCGCCGGGTCGCCGACCGGGTTTTCCAGGTGCGGGTGTTCGGCCAGTGGCCGGCGGGTGGGCGCGAGCACGCGGCTGATGGTCGGCTCGTTGAGCAGACGATCAAGCAGGTGTTCACCGGTAAGGCCGGTGGCTCCGGCAAGCAGGATGTGCTGCGGCGTCAGGTACATGATGTTTCTCCCTTGATACGCTCAGCTTAGTGGCTGGCGGGGCTTTTTTCCTCAACCGCAGCGGTACTTTGCAGGGCCTTCCGGGCTTGTTGCTGGCGCAGTTTTTGCCAATGTGCCAGTACGCCTTTCGGGGCCCAGATCTGCGGTTCGGACGCCTCGAAGTCCTCGGCTTGTTCTCGTTGGGCCACATGGGCCCTGGCAAGTTCGAACGCCTGTTGCAGATCATCGGTCTGGTTCAACGCCTGGGCGAACAAGGCGTCGCCGAAGTAGGTGAAATCCGCCTCTTCGGAACAGCCGAACGAGACCCGGTCCGCCCGCGAGGCGGTCATGATCAGGGTGCGTTCGTCCTTGAGAGGATCGATGTAGCCTCCGGAGTAGCAGGCAGAGATGACGATGACCTTGTCGCGCTCCTTGAGCGGGGCAAGGGCAGCAGCCAGCTCGTCGGCGGGCAGGTCGGCCAGTTGCAGGCGCGGCTGGTCGAGCACCAGTTCGTGTTCGTGGCTGCCGTGGGTGGTCAGGTAGATGAACACCAGGTCTTCCGGGCCGCTGCGCTCGGCCAGGCGCTGGGCGGAGCGGGCGAGGTTCTCGCGGGTGGCCATGGCGCGGTCGGCCAGGTGGTCGCGGTGATTGACCAGGGTGATCTGGCCGACGGCGCCGAAGCGGGTCTTGAGCATCTCGCTGACATAGTCGGCCTCGCGCAGGAACACGCTCTGGTTGCCGTCGCCGGCCAGGGTCAGGCTGTACAGTTCGATGTCGGCGGTGGAGGCGGGGACCTTGGCCAGTTCCTGCTCCAGCAGGCCGCCCTGGTTGAGCAGTGCCTGTTCCAGTGGATCGGGCAGCAGGCGGCCCTTGCTGTCGCGTACCCTCAGGCCATTGATCCAATGGCCGTCCTCGACCTTGCCATCGGACAGGACCAGGCGCCCGGTGCCCTGATAGGCATCGTTCTCGAAGCCGCCGCTGTAGACGCTGCCGTCCGCCAGTTGCAGGCGGCCCTTGCCAGCGAAGCGCCAGTCGCGGAAGCCGCCCTTGTAATGGCTGCCATCGACGGCGAACAGTTCGCCTGGCCCACTCAGCGAGCCATCCTTGAATTCGCCGATCCAGACATCGCCGTCGGCATTCTCGTAACGACCGCGACCTTCCAGGCGATTGGCCCTGAATTCGCCGATGTACTGGTCACCTTCCGCGCTATTGAAGGTGCCGGTGCCATTCAGTTCGCCATCGACGAAGCGTCCGCTGAACTGGTTGCCGCTGGTGTCGCTGCGCACGCCTTCGCCGTTGGGTTTGCCCTTGGCGAACTGGCCCTGGTATTGGCTGCCGTCAGCCAGTACCAGCTTGCCGGCGCCACTGTATTGATCGTCCTTGAACTGGCCGCTGTAGTGTTGGGCGCCATCGCGAAGAGTGCCTTCGCCATCGCGGCGCCCCAGCTTGAAGCCGCCGGTGTAGCTGCTGTTGTTGGTGGTCAGCTTGCCCTGGCCGTGGAACAGGCCTTGCTGGAACTGGCCGGTATAGACCTCGCCGTTGCTGCCGTGCCATTCGCCCTGGCCATCCCACTGGCCATTGCTGAAGTGACCGGCGTACCAGCTGCCATTGGGATAGTCGATGCGTCCTTCGCCTTGCAGCAGGCCATCCACCACTTCGCCCCGGTAGCGGCCGCCATCGGGCAGACGGGCGTCGGGTGGCGACAGCGATTCCCCGTCGCCACAGGCGGCGAGCAGGAGAACCAGGGCAAATGGAACGATAGGGCGCATGACGGGGTCCGGGGGATCGAGGTCCTCGAGTATGCCGCAGAAGCCGGGTGAGGGTGAAACGGCCCGTAGGCCGTTTCGGTAGGGCGGAGTCAGACGAAGGCGAGGGACAGCGGTTCAGCGATATAGGCGGGCTTGTCTTCACCTTCGATTTCCAGGGTGGCGGTAGCCTTGAGCAGCCACTGGCCCGGTTTCTTCTCGGTGACCTCGCTGAGGCTGACCGCCAGGCGCACCCGCGAGTCGACCTTTACCGGCTGGATGAAGCGCACGCTGTCCAGACCGTAGTTGACCACCATCTTCAATCCTTCGGGGAGAACCAGGATGTCCTCCATCAACTTGGGGATCAGCGACAGGGTGAGGAATCCATGGGCGATGGTGCTGCCAAATGGCGTTTTTGCCGCCTTCGCCGGGTCCACATGAATGAACTGGAAGTCCCCGGTGGCTTCGGCGAACAGGTTGATACGCTCTTGTTCGATCTTCAGCCATTCGGAACGTCCCAGTTCCTTTCCAACGTACTGCGACAGCTCTGCAACGGGTACATAGGGCATC
This sequence comes from Pseudomonas sp. FG98, assembly GCF_057808595.1. Taxonomy (NCBI): domain Bacteria; kingdom Pseudomonadati; phylum Pseudomonadota; class Gammaproteobacteria; order Pseudomonadales; family Pseudomonadaceae; genus Pseudomonas; species Pseudomonas sp. FG98. The sequence continues at coordinate 105,317 of NZ_JBMDIJ010000007.1, forward strand.
GCGACTCTCCTGATTGTCTTTGAATTCTTTGTGACCAGCGAAGATACGAATGCCTAAGATCAGCACGCGATGATGGCTCGGTCAAGTGCCCATGACCCGGGCGAATGTCGGGGTATAGGCGGGTCGATAGCGTGCTTATAATGGCCGCCGGTATAGAGGGGAGAGATGCGATGTTGTTGCGTGGTTTGACCTGGCTCGTGCTGTTCCAGTTGCTGGGAACGGCGATCAATCACCTGCTGGTGCCCATCCTGCCCGGCCCGATCATCGGCCTGGTGCTGTTGCTGGTGTTCCTGATGGTCCGCGGCGAAGTCGGCGCGCCGCTGAGCGAAGCCTCCTCCAGCCTGCTGCGTTACCTGCCGTTGCTGCTGGTGCCGCCGGCGGTGGGGGTGATGGTCTATGCCGCCGATATCGTCGCCGATTTCTGGGCCATCGCCGGCGCGCTGGTGCTTTCGCTGATCCTGGCCATGGCTTTCTGTGGCGTGCTGATGCAGAAGATGATCAACCGCAGCAAGCACTCCGGGGAGCGCCCATGATGCTCGATTGGCATGGCGCGACCCAGGCGGTGATCCATCATCCGCTGTTCGGCATCGGCATTACCCTGGCGGCCTATCAGATCGTCATCGCCGCCTACGAGAAAACCCGCTGGATCTTCCTCCAGCCAGTCCTGGTGTCGATGCTGGTGGTGGTCGGCGTGCTGCTGAGTTGCGGCCTGACCTACGCCGAGTACCGCAAGAGCACGGAGATCATGAACATCCTCCTCGGCCCGGCTACCGTGGCCCTGGCCGTGCCGCTCTACCTCAACCTGCGGCGCATCCGCCAACTGTTCTGGCCGACATTTACTACGCTGGTAGTCGGAGGCGTGTTCGCCACCGGCATCTGCCTGCTGCTGGGCTGGTGGTTCGGTGCCGAGCACATGATCCTGATGACCCTGGCGCCGAAGTCGGTGACCTCGCCCATCGCCATGCTGGTAGCCGAGCAGATCGGTGGGGTGGCGGCCCTGGCGGCGGTGTTCGTGCTGATCACCGGGGTGATCGGGGCGATCTTCGGTCCAGCCCTGTTGACTGGCCTGGGCGTGCGCAGCCCCGAGGCCCGCGGCATGGCCCTGGGCTTGACCGCTCACGCGGTAGGGACATCGGTGGCCTTGCAGGAAAGTGAAGAGTGCGGGGCTTTCGCAGCCCTGGCCATGAGCCTGATGGGCGTGGCCACCGCGGTGTTCCTGCCGCTGGCGGTCAGCCTGGTTGCCTGAGGAACTGCAATGAGTTTGCCCCTGTTCACCCTGAATACCGTGTTGTTTCCTGGCTGTAACCTGGATTTGCAGATCTTCGAGGCGCGTTACCTGGATATGATCGGCCGCTGCATGAAGCAGGGCGGCGGCTTTGGTGTTGTGTGCATCCTTGAGGGCGAGCAGGTCGGCAAGGCGCCGGAGTCCTTTGCCGGAATCGGCTGCCAGGCCCTGATCGAGGATTTCCAGCAGCAGGACAACGGGCTGCTGGGGATCCGGGTGAAGGGCGAGCGGCGCTTCATGGTCGACGACTTCGAGGTGCGCAAGGACAACCTGCTGGTAGCCGATGTGCGCTGGCTCGACGAGCAGGCCGACCAGCCGCTCGACGAGGAAGACGATGACCTGCTGGCGCTGCTCATGGCCCTGGCCGAGCATCCGATGGTCTCGGGGCTGGACATGGCCAGCGGAGTCACCGGCAAGCAGGCCTTGGCCAATCAGTTGGCCTACCTGCTGCCCTTCGACGACCAGGACAAGCTCAAGCTCCTGGCCATCGACTCTCCCACCCAGCGCCTGGTTGCGATCCAGTCGTTGCTCGACCGCATCCAGGGCGAACTCTTCGCCTGACCCTCAGTAGGAATAACGCAGCAGCGCGTGAGGCAAGGCGTGCAGGGTGAAGAACGCCAGTACGCCGACGCAGGCCGGCAGGATCAGCCACCAGACTCGCAGTGGCATGGCCGTCAGCGGCTCGCGGTACTGGATCAGGGTCAGGCTCATGGCACAGACACAGCAGGCCAGCAGGCCGCCGGCGAGGATGTCGGTCGGCCAGTGCACGCCGAGATAGACCCGCGACATGGCGATCGACAGTGCCGGCAGGCAGCCCAGCAGGATCCAGGTCAGGCGCATGCGCGGCGGTTGGCTGCGGCCGGCGAGGATTGCCAGGGTCAGGAAGAAGGCGAAGGAGGCCGAGCTGTGGCCGCTGGGCATGCTGTAGGTGGTCAGCGGATCGGTCAGGACTTCCGGGCGGGCGCGGGCAAAAAACCACTTCAGGCCGGCGTTGCAGATCGCCGTGCCGCCCAGGGTTGCGGCGGCGAACAGGGCCGGGCGCCATTGCCGGGCGAGCATGAGCATGGCGACCAGCATGGCAGCGACGGTGAACTGGGTGCGGAAGTCGCCGAGACGGGTGATCAGCACCATGATGCCGTTGAGGTAGTCGCTGCGATGCTCCTGGACCAGCGCCATCAGGCCTTGGTCGAAGTGGGTCAGGTAGGGCCAGCCGAAGAAGGTGGCGGCCAGCATCACCAGGCTCACTGCGGCGATCAGTCGGGTGCCACGGGGCTGGGCACGCAGTGAACTGTTGATGCTCACGCCAACCAGGATGGCGAGGCCCGCTGCCACCACGCCAGCCTGCGGCCAGAAGCCTTCCGGCAGTGGCAGGCGCATCGCCGCGCCGGTTGCCCAGCCCGGCAGCAGGTAGGCCAGCGACCAGCCAGCGGCGGAAATCAGGCTGACCGCGATAAAGCGCGGCAGCGGCATGTCGAACATCCCCGCAACCATCGGCAGCATCGGTCGCAGTGGCCCGATGAAGCGGCCTACCAGCAGGCTGGCGATGCCATAGCGCTGGAAGTAGGTTTCGGCGCTGCCGATCCATTCCGGGTGGTGGCGCAGCAACGGCAAGCGGCGAATGTTCTGATGGAAGCGGCGGCCCAGGGTGTAGGAGATCGCGTCCCCCAGCAGTCCGCCGAGGAAGCCCAGGAGCAGGGTTTCATGCAATGACAGCGCGCCGCTGCCGGCCAATACGGCCACGGCGAACAGCAATACGGTGCCGGGCACGATGATCCCGGCGATGGCCAGGCACTCGATGCAGGCCACCAGAAAAATCGCCAATCCCAGCCATTGCGGATTTGCGGTCAGCCAGCCGGTCAGGCTGTCGAGCCATGGGCCCATCGTGTCAGTTTCCTTGTGTCAGAAAGAAGAAGTCGCGGCCTTCGACTTGGCCGCGACGCAGCGGGTTCCGCGTGCAGTAGCGGGCAAATTCGGCATCGACGAAACGCAGCGGCAGATGTTCGTCGCGGCCTTGGGGAATGCCCAGCCGGCTGGTCTGGATTATGTGTTGCACAATGATTCCGCAATCCTCGACGAACAGCTGTTCCGGATCGAACCTCTTGGCGTCCCAGTTCGGCACTTTCAGGCCCATGGCCTTGCACAGCAGGGTCTGGCCGGCGCACAGGCGCTCTGGCGGGCGCAGGCCACCACTGGCGTCGGGGTTGTTCAACTGCATTTGTGCCAGGCTGTTGCTGTCGGAGACAGCGTCCACCCAGGGGTATGCGGATTTGATCAGTACTGCGTTGCCCGGGCCCTGGGCGCTGAAATTCAGCGAGTCGCCACCGCGGGCGTAGTACATGTAGATATGCCCGCCATCGAGGAACAAGGCTTTTCGTTTCTCGGTGTAACCAAGGGAGGCATGACTGCCTTTCTCGTCGAGGTAGTAGGCCTCGGTCTCGATGATTCGCGCCGACAGCCAGTACGGTCCCTGGCGATGGCGGATGATCTTGCCCAGCAGTTCCTTGGCCAGAGTCTGTGCGTCACGGTCGAAGAAGGCATTGGGCAGGACCCGGGGCGGGCAGGGGGCGGGTTGCGACATCGTGGCTCTGGAAGAGGGAAATGAAGCCCGGATGATAGCAATTTCTTCCTTTACCCAAGCTGAACATACAAGCCAAAGGATCCGCAGACACGAACCTTGTGGGAGCGGGTTTACCCGCGATGGCGATATTGAATTCACTGGCGCCATCGCGGGTAAACCCGCTCCCACAAGGTTCGTGTCGGTCATTCAATCTGTAATCCCCTTCCTACCATCCGACTGTCTCCGCTGGGCGTACAACCCCATGACAGTTATACTCATCCGATTTTCCCCACCGCCAAGACACTGAGCCCCATGACTGAGTCCGTTCTTGACTACATGACCCGCCTGGGTCGCGCCGCCCGCGAGGCGTCCCGCGTCATCGGCCGTGCCAGCACCGCGCAGAAGAACCGCGCCCTGCATGCCGCCGCCAACGCCCTGGACGCTGCTCGCGCCGAACTGTCCGCAGCCAACGAGCTGGACCTGGCCGCCGGCCGGGCCAACGGCCTCGAGCCGGCCATGCTCGATCGCCTGGCCCTGACCCCGGCCCGCATCGACGGCATGATCGTCGGTCTGCGCCAGGTCGCCAGCCTGCCGGACCCGGTGGGCGCGATCCGCGACATGAGCTATCGGCCGTCGGGCATCCAGGTTGGCAAGATGCGCGTGCCGCTGGGGGTGATCGGGATCATCTACGAGTCGCGCCCCAACGTGACCATCGACGCCGCGAGCCTGTGCCTGAAGTCGGGCAACGCCACCATCCTGCGTGGCGGTTCCGAGGCCATCCATTCCAACCGCGCCATCGCTGCCTGCATCCAGCGCGGCCTGGCCGAGGCCGGCCTGCCGTCGGCAGTGGTCCAGGTGGTGGAAGTCACCGACCGCGAAGCCGTTGGTGCACTGATCAGCATGCCGGAGTTCGTCGATGTCATCGTTCCGCGCGGCGGCAAGGGCCTGATCGAACGCATCAGCCGTGATGCCCGGGTACCGGTGATCAAGCACCTGGACGGCATCTGCCATGTCTACGTTGGCGAGCACGCCGAACTGGACAAGGCCCGGCGCATCGCGTTCAACGCCAAGACCTATCGCTACGGCATCTGCGGCGCCATGGAAACCCTGCTGGTGGATTCGAGCGTCGCTGCCGAGTTCCTGCCGGAAATGGCCCGCCAATTCCGGGAAAAAGGCGTCGAACTGCGTGGTTGCGAGCGCACCCGCATGGTCATCGATGCCAATCCGGCGAGCGAGGAAGACTGGGGTACCGAGTACCTGGCGGCGATTCTCTCGATCCGCATCGTCGACGGTGTCGACGCGGCGATCGAGCACATCAACCACTATGGTTCGCACCACACCGACTCCATCGTCACCGAGCACCAGGGCCTGGCCCGGCGTTTCGTGGCCGAAGTGGATTCGGCCTCGGTGATGATCAACACCCCGACCTGCTTCGCCGATGGCTTCGAGTACGGTCTGGGTGCGGAAATCGGCATTTCCACCGACAAGCTGCACGCCCGCGGCCCGGTCGGACTGGAAGGCCTGACCTGCGAGAAGTACGTGGTCGTCGGCGACGGCCAGTTGCGTGGCCAGGAGTCCTGCTGAGTTGAGCAAGGCCCCGGCGATCCGGCGGATCGGCATTCTTGGCGGCACTTTCGACCCCGTGCACATCGGCCACCTGCGCAGCGCGCTGGAAGTGGCCGAGTTCATGGGCCTCGACGAGCTGCGCCTGCTGCCCAACGCCCGCCCGCCACACCGCGATACCCCGCAGGTGGCTGCGCAGGATCGCCTGGCCATGGTCCGTTGTGCGGTAGACGGCGTCGAACGGCTGAGCGTGGATGACCGCGAGCTGTCCCGGGACAAACCGTCGTACACCATCGACACCCTGGAGTCGCTGCGCACCGAGCTCGGTGCCAGCGACCAGTTGTATCTGCTGATGGGCTGGGACGCCTTTTGCGGGCTGCCCGGCTGGCATCGCTGGGAAGAGCTGCTGAAACACTGTCACATCCTGGTCCTGCAACGCCCGGATGCCGACGTAGAACCCCCAGACGAGCTGCGCAACCTGCTGGCTGCGCGCTCGGAGAGCGATCCCACCGCCATGTCCGGCCCGGCGGGGAACATTTCGTTCGTCTGGCAGACGCCGCTTTCGGTGTCCGCCACACAGATCCGACAGCTGCTGGCCAGCGGCAAGTCGGTGCGGTTCCTGGTGCCGGACGCAGTACTGGCCTATATCGAGACGCACGGGCTGTACCGTGCGTAGAACGGCAGGCGCCCACGGGCGCCGCTTTCAATGAGTTGAACGAGTTTTTTATGACCAAGCAGAAAATCACCGGCGAAGAGCTGGTCCAGCTGGCCAAACTGGCCCTGGAAGAAGTCAAGGCCCAGGACATCCAGGTCATCGACGTGCGCGACAAGCACAGCCTGACCGACTACATGATCATCGCCACCGGTACCTCCAACCGGCAGATCAACGCGATGGCCGAGAAGGTCCGCGAGATCGTCAAGCAGAAAGGCGTGATGCCCCTGGGTGAAGAAGGCAAGGGCGACAGCGACTGGGTCCTGCTCGACCTGAACGACGTCATCGTGCACATGATGACCGCCGCTGCCCGCCAGTTCTACGACCTGGAACGCCTGTGGCTGGGTGCCGAGCAGAGCCGTGCCGCCGATGGCAAGCACCACAGCCCGGAAAACACCCACGAGCATTTCGCCAAGCTCAACAAAGACCTGGACTGAGGTAGCGTCGTGCGTCTGCGTCTGATTGCGGTCGGCTCGCGCATGCCCAAGTGGGTCGAGGAAGGCTGGCACGAGTACGCCAAGCGCCTGCCGTCGGAGCTGTCCCTGGAGTTGGTGGAAATCCCGCTGAACACCCGGGGCAAGAACGCCGACGTCGCCCGCCTGATCCGCCAGGAGGGCGAGGCGATGCTGGCCAAGGTCCAGCCGGGTGAACGGATCGTCACCCTGGAGGTCCATGGCAAGCCCTGGAGCACGGAGCAACTGGCGGTCGAGCTGGACCGCTGGCGGCTGGATTCGCGCACCGTCAACCTCATGGTCGGTGGCCCGGAAGGGCTGGCGCCCGAGGTCTGTGCGCGCAGCGAGCAGCGCTGGTCGCTGTCGCCGCTGACCCTGCCGCATCCCCTGGTACGGATACTGATCGGCGAACAGATTTATCGCGCCTGGACGGTTTTGTCCGGGCACCCTTATCACAAATAAGCCTGTAAGCCCTTTCAATGTCGCAGCCGATTCGCCTCAAGGATCACGAGAAAGACGCCCGCCTGGTGCGTAGCCGCGTCGTGGTCGGTGCCGTGGCAATCATTTTGCTGGTCTGCGTCCTGATCGCTCGCCTGTACTACCTGCAGGTGATCCAGTACGACTATCACTCCACGCTGTCGGAGAACAATCGGGTGCATGTGCAGCCGATTCCGCCGACCCGTGGGCTGATCTTCGACCGCAATGGCGTGATCATTGCCGACAACCGGCCCAGCTTCAGCCTGAGCATGACCCGCGAGCGCTCCGGCGACTGGCAGCATGTGCTCGACGTGATCGTCGAGGTGCTGGAGCTGACCCCGGATGACCGCGCGCTGTTCGAGAAACGCATGAAGCAGGGGCGTCGGCCGTTCGAGCCGGTGCCGATCCTGTTCGAGCTGACCGAGGAGCAGATCGCCCGGGTTGCGGTGAACCAGTTCCGCCTGCCCGGTGTGGAAGTGGTGGCGCAGTTGGTGCGGCATTATCCCCAGGGTGCGCATTTCGCCCACTCGGTCGGCTATGTCGGGCGGATCAACGAGAAAGAGCTGAAGACCCTCGATCCGGTCAACTACAGCGGCACCCACCATATCGGCAAGACCGGCATCGAGCGCTTCTACGAGCCCGAGCTGCACGGCCAGGTGGGTTACGAGGAAGTCGAGACCAACGCTCGCGGTCGTGTACTGCGGGTGCTCAAGCGCACCGACCCGATTCCCGGCAAGGACATCGTCCTCAGCCTCGACATCAAGTTGCAGGAAGCGGCCGAGCAGGCCCTGGGCGGGCGCCGCGGTGCCATCGTCGCCCTCGACCCGCGTACCGGTGAGGTCCTGGCGATGGTCAGCCAGCCGAGCTTCGACCCCAACCTGTTCGTCACCGGCATCAGCTTCAAGGCCTATGCCGAACTGCGTGACTCCATCGACCGGCCGCTGTTCAACCGCGTGCTGCGCGGCCTGTACCCGCCGGGCTCGACCATCAAGCCGGCGGTGGCCATCGCCGGCCTGGATTCCCAGGTGGTAACGCCGTCTACCCGGGTGTTCGACCCGGGTTACTACCAGTTGCCCAACTACGATCACAAATACCGTAACTGGAACCGCACCGGTGACGGCTGGGTCGACCTCGACACGGCGATCATGCGTTCCAACGACACCTATTTCTACGACCTCGCGCACAAGATGGGCATCGACAAGCTGTCCAGCTACATGAACCGCTTCGGCATCGGGCAGAAGGTCGCCCTCGACATGTTCGAGGAATCCCCGGGCCTGATGCCGTCCCGCGAGTGGAAGCGTGCCACCCGCCGTCAGGCCTGGTTCCCCGGCGAGACGCTGATCCTCGGCATCGGCCAGGGCTACATGCAGGCCACCCCGCTGCAACTGGCCCAGGCCACGGCGCTGATCGCCAGCAAGGGCAAGTGGAACCGTCCGCACCTGGCCAAGACCATCGAAGGCCAGCCGCCGGTGGACCCGAACCCGATGGAAGACATCGTCCTGCGCGACAAGGCCGACTGGGCCCGGGTCACCCACGGCATGGAGCAGGTGATGCAGGGCGCTCGCGGCACCGCGCGCAAGGCCGCCATCGGCGCGCAATATCGCATCGCCGGCAAGAGCGGTACCGCCCAGGTCGTGGCGATCAAGCAGGGCGAGAAGTACGACCGCAGCAAGGTCCAGGAGCGCCACCGCGACCACGCCCTGTTCGTTGGCTTTGCCCCGGCCGAAGATCCGAAGATCGTCATCTCGGTGATGGTGGAGAACGGTGAGTCCGGTTCGGGCGTGGCTGCGCCGGTCCTGCGCCAGGTGATGGACGCCTGGCTGCTGGACGAAAACGGTCGCCTCAAATCCGAATACGCTGCCCCCAATGCCTCTGTTGCCCAGGAAACGGTCCAGTGAAGAGTAATTTCGACCGCATGCTCTCCAGCGAGGACGTGATGCGCCGCCGCGCCAGCTTCCTGCAGCGCATCCATATCGACGGTCCCCTGCTGATCCTGCTGCTGACCCTGGCCGCCGGCAGCCTGTTCGTCCTCTATTCCGCCAGCGGCAAGAACTGGGACCTGCTGCTCAAGCAAGCGTCCTCGTTCGGTATCGGCCTGGTTTCGATGTTCATCATTGCCCAGCTGGAGCCGCGCTTCATGGCGCGCTGGGTGCCGCTGGCCTACGTGACCGGGGTGATCCTGCTGGTGGTGGTGGACGTCATGGGCCACAACGCCATGGGCGCGACGCGCTGGATCAACATTCCCGGGGTGATCCGCTTCCAGCCCTCGGAATTCCTCAAGATCATCATGCCGGCGACGATCGCCTGGTACCTGTCCAAACGCACCCTGCCGCCGCATCTGAAGCATGTGCTGATCAGCCTGATCCTGATCGGCATCCCCTTCATCCTCATCGTTCGCCAGCCGGACCTGGGTACGGCGCTGCTGATTCTCGCTTCCGGTGCCTTCGTCCTGTTCATGGGCGGCCTGCGCTGGCGCTGGATCATCAGCGTGGTCACGGCGGCGGTGCCGGTGGCGGTGGCCATGTGGTTCTTCGTCATGCACGACTACCAGAAGCAGCGCGTGCTGACCTTCCTCGACCCGGAAAGCGACCCGCTGGGTACCGGCTGGAACATCATCCAGTCCAAGGCGGCGATCGGCTCCGGCGGCGTCTTCGGCAAGGGTTGGCTGCTGGGCACCCAGTCACACCTGGACTTCCTCCCAGAAAGCCATACCGACTTCATCATCGCCGTGATGGGCGAAGAGTTCGGTCTGGTGGGCATCTGCGCCCTGCTGTTGATCTACCTGCTGCTGATCGGCCGCGGGCTGGTGATCACCGCCCAGGCCCAGACCCTGTTCGGCAAGCTGCTGGCCGGCAGCCTGACCATGACCTTCTTCGTCTATGTCTTCGTCAATATCGGTATGGTCAGTGGCCTGCTGCCCGTGGTGGGCGTGCCGCTGCCCTTCATTAGTTATGGTGGAACTTCGCTGGTGACGCTGCTGTCAGCGTTTGGCGTTCTCATGTCGATCCATACCCACCGCAAATGGATCGCGCAGGTTTGATCAAGGTGAATTTCTCGATGCAAGCAGTACGGGGCTGGATGGCCCGTTATGTTCCCCTGGCGGGGCTTCTCGGCCTGTTCGGTGGTGCCCAGCAGGCCAGCGCCGGCGACTATGATGGCTCGCCGCAGGTGGCCGAGTTCGTCGGGGAGATGACCCGCGACTACGGTTTCGCTGGCGAGCAACTGATGGGCGTGTTCCGCGAGGTGCAGCGCAAGCAGGCGATCCTCGACGCGATTTCCCGTCCGGCGGAGCGGGTCAAGCCGTGGAAGGAATATCGCCCGATGTTCCTCACCGACGCCCGGGTTGCCCGTGGCGTGGACTTCTGGCGCCAGCACGAGGCTGCCCTGGCCCGTGCCGAGCAGGAATACGGGGTGCCGGCCCAGGTGATCGTGTCGATCATCGGCGTCGAGACCTTCTTTGGCCGCAATACCGGCAACTACCGGGTGATCGACGCGCTGTCGACCCTGGCCTTCGACTACCCGCCGCGGGCGCCGTTCTTCCGCAAGGAACTGCGCGAATTCCTTCTGCTGTCCCGCGAGGAGCAGGTCGATCCGCTGACCCTGAAAGGCTCCTACGCCGGGGCCATGGGCCTGCCGCAGTTCATGCCGAGCAGCTTCCGCGCCTACGCCGTCGACTTCGATGGTGACGGCCATATCAATATCTGGAACAACCCCGACGACGCCATCGGCAGTGTCGCCAGCTACTTCAAGCGTCATGGCTGGGTCGCCGGCGAGCCGGTGGTCAGCCGTGCCATGGTCCGTGGCGAGCGGGTCGACGAGGGCCTGAGCCCGGGCATCGAGCCGGTCAAGACGGTGGGGGAGTTGCGGGCACTGGGCTGGTCGAGTCATGATGCGCTGCGCGATGATCTGCCGGTCACCGCTTTCCGGCTCGAAGGCGACAATGGCCCCGAATACTGGATCGGCCTGAAGAACTTCTACGCGATCACTCGCTACAACCGCAGCGTGATGTACGCCATGGCGGTACATCAACTTTCCGACCTGCTGGTTCAGGCAAGGGGCGCCCGGTAATGCGCGAACTGTTCTCTGCAACATCCCTGAAACTGCTGGGCTGCGTCGCCGTTGGCGTACTGCTGGTCAGCTGTACCTCCAGCCGTCCGACGCAAAGCAGCGGCGGCAACGTCATCCGTTCCCAGCCGGGCCTGGACATCAACCGGGCTCACAAGGACGGCGCGCCCTGGTGGGACGTCGACGTGTCGAAGATCCCCGACGCCACCCCGACCGTGCACACCGGCAACTACAAGGCCAACCCGTACACGGTGCTGGGCAAGACCTACTACCCGATTCCTGACTCGCGCAACTACGTCGCCGAGGGCACCGCGTCCTGGTACGGCACCAAGTTTCACGGGCAGAACACCGCCAACGGCGAGGTCTACGACCTCTACGGCATGAGCGCGGCGCACAAGACCCTGCCGTTGCCGGCCTATGTGCGGGTGACCAACCTGGACAACAAGCGCAGCGTGATCCTGCGGGTCAACGACCGTGGCCCGTTCTATTCCGACCGCATCATCGACCTGTCCTACGCGGCGGCGAAGAAGCTCGGCTACGCCGAGACCGGTACCGCCCGGGTGCGCGTCGAAGGCATCGATCCACAGCAATGGTGGGCCCAGCGTGGCCGCCAGCCGCCGATGGTTCTGGATCAGCCACAAGTGGCCCAGACCACCTCGATCCCGGCCAGCACCGGGACGGTCGAACAGTGGACGCCGCCTCCGCAGCAGCACGCCGCGGCAGTCCTGCCGGTGCAGGTGGCCAGCAACAGCCTGCCGGCCAATGGCGGCACCTACCTGCAGGTCGGTGCATTCGCCAACCCGGATGCCGCCGAGTTGCTACGCTCCAAACTGAGCGGCATGGTCAGCGCGCCGGTGTTCATCAGTTCCATCGTGCGCAACCAGCAGACCCTGCACCGGGTGCGCCTCGGCCCGATCCGCAGTCAGGGCGAGGTGCAGCAGACCCAGGACAGCGTACGCCTGGCCAATCTTGGACAGGCCAAGGTAGTTACGGCGGACTGACCGGGGGGACTGGTCGGTTTGTCATGTAGCGGGGGCGAACAGCCATGTACAATGGCGGTTTTGCTCCAGGGCGCGACCCTTTGCCGCAGCCCGTTTTAACGTTTTGCCCCTCCGGGGGCATGAGCCCATTAGCGATTTCGAGAGACGGATGAACATCACCACCTTTGCCAAACGCCTTTGCCTGCTTGTTCCGCTGCTGATCGCTCCGGCTGCCTTCGCCGCCGAGCAGATGATGCCGTCGCCGCCGCAACTGGCAGCCAAGTCCTACGTGCTCATGGAAGCCTCCAGCGGCAACATCCTGGTCGAGAACAATGGCGACCAGCGCCTGCCGCCGGCAAGCCTGACCAAGCTGATGACCGCCTACATCGCGACCCTGGAGATCCGTCGCGGCCAGATCGGCGAGAACGATCCGGTGACCGTCAGTGAAAACGCCTGGCGTACCGGCGGTTCGCGGATGTTCATCAAGGTCGGCACCCAGGTCAGCGTCAGCGACCTGCTGCACGGCATCATCATCCAGTCCGGCAACGACGCCAGCGTCGCCATCTCCGAGCACATCGCCGGCAGCGAAGACGCCTTCGCCGACATGATGAACAAGACCGCCGGCGACCTGGGCATGAGCAACAGCCACTTCATGAACCCGACCGGCCTGCCGAACCCCGAGCACTATTCCTCGGCTCACGACATGGCCCTGCTGGCCCGCGCGATCATCCACGAAGACCCGGCGCACTACGCGATCTACTCGCAGAAGGAGTTCTTCTGGAACAACATCAAGCAGCCGAACCGCAACCTGCTGCTGTGGCGCGACAAGACCGTCGACGGTCTGAAAACCGGCCACACCGAGGAAGCCGGCTACTGCATGGTGTCCTCCGCCGTACGTGACGGCATGCGTCTGATCGCCGTGGTCTTCGGTACCAACAGCGAGCAGTCCCGCGCCGCCGAGACCCAGAAGCTGCTGACCTACGGTTTCCGCTTCTTCGAAACCCAGACCTTCTACCAGAAGGGCACCGAACTGGCCCAGGCGCCGGTCTGGAAAGGCACCACCAGCCAGGTCAAGGCCGGTCTGAAAGACGACCTGACCATGACTTTGCCTAAAGGCCAATTGAAGAAACTGGCTGCCAGCATGACCATGAACCCGCAACTGATGGCACCGATCGCCAAAGGTGACGTGATCGGTAAAGTCGAAGTCAAACTGGATGACAACGTGGTTCACAGTGCTGACCTGATCGCGCTGGACGCGGTCGAGGAAGGTGGTTTCTTCCGTCGGGTGTGGGATAGCATCCGCCTGTTCTTCTACGGGTTGTTCAACTGATAACGTGACCTGCCACGCCCCTGCCATCCAGCAGGGGCGTTGTTGCTGCCACGGCTTACGAGGCCGTTACTGCCATGAGCGAAGCTGACGTCAAGTCGCCAAAAATCGAATTTCCCTGCCCGGACTACGCCATCAAGGTGATCGGCGATACCGTGGTGCATTTCAAGGACACCGTCATCGAGATCCTCCGCAAGCATGCCGAGGTCGACATGGGTACCCTGGCCGAGCGCCAGAGCACCAACGGCAAGTACACCACCGTGCAACTGCACATCGTAGCGACCAGCGAAGACCAACTGCGCGATATCAACAGCGCCCTGCGCGCGACCGGTATCGTGCACATGGTGCTCTGATGTCCTGCATCGGCTTTCGCGACCTCGGAGTGCTGCCTTACGAGCCGGTACTCGAGGCGATGCGTCGTTTCACTGCCGAGCGCAAGCCTGGCAGTGGTGACGAAATCTGGCTGGTGGAGCATCCGCCGGTATTCACCCAGGGCCAGGCCGGCAAGGCCGAGCACCTGCTGGTACCGGGGGATATCCCGGTGGTGCAGACCGATCGCGGCGGCCAGGTGACCTACCATGGCCCTGGCCAGTTGGTCGCCTACCTGCTGCTGGACGTGCGTCGCCTTGGTTTCGGTGTGCGCGACCTGGTAACGCGCATGGAGCATTGCCTGATCGAACTCCTCGCCAGTTATGGCGTGGAGGCGGCGGCCAAGCCCGATGCGCCGGGTGTCTACGTCGATGGAGCGAAGATCGCCTCCCTCGGCCTGCGGATTCGCAATGGCTGTTCCTTTCATGGCCTGGCCCTGAACGTGGACATGGACCTTGCGCCTTTTCGCCGAATCAACCCCTGCGGGTATGCGGGGCTGGCCATGACCCAGCTGCGCGACCAGGCCGGGCCAATCGAACTCTCCGAGGTAAGGGCAAGGCTGCGCGGACAGCTGGTCAAGCACCTCGATTATGCTGAGCAGACGACCCTTGCGGGCGGAATCGACTGAATATGACTATTGTGCAAGAGCCGGTGCAAAGCACCGCCACCCCGGCCCCACGGCCGAAGGTTGAAGCCGGTGTGAAACTGCGTGGCGCCGAAAAGGTCGCGCGGATCCCGGTCAAGATCATCCCCACCGAAGAACTGCCGAAGAAGCCTGACTGGATCCGCGTGCGCATCCCGGTTTCCCCGGAAGTCGACCGGATCAAGCAACTGCTGCGCAAGCACAAGCTGCACAGCGTCTGCGAAGAAGCGTCCTGCCCGAACCTGGGCGAGTGCTTCTCCGGCGGCACCGCGACCTTCATGATCATGGGCGACATCTGCACCCGTCGCTGCCCGTTCTGCGACGTTGGCCATGGTCGTCCGAAACCCCTGGATGTCGATGAGCCGAAGAACCTGGCAATCGCCATCGCCGACCTGCGCCTGAAGTACGTGGTGATCACCTCGGTGGACCGCGACGACCTGCGCGACGGCGGTGCCCAGCACTTCGCCGACTGCATCCGCGAAATCCGCGCGCTGTCCCCGGGCGTCCAGCTGGAAACCCTGGTGCCGGACTACCGTGGTCGGATGGACGTGGCCCTGGCCATCACCGCCCAGGAGCCGCCGGATGTGTTCAACCACAACCTGGAAACCGTACCGCGCCTGTACAAGGCCGCGCGTCCGGGTTCGGACTACCAGTGGTCGCTGACCCTGCTGGAGAAGTTCAAGGAACTGGTGCCGCACGTACCGACCAAGTCCGGCCTGATGCTGGGCCTGGGCGAGACCGACGACGAAGTGATCGAAGTGATGCACCGCATGCGCGAGCACAACATCGACATGCTGACCCTCGGCCAGTACCTGCAACCGTCGCGCAGCCACCTGCCGGTGCAGCGTTTCGTGCACCCGGACACCTTCGCCTGGTTCGCCGAGGAAGGCTACAAGATGGGCTTCAAGAACGTTGCGTCCGGGCCGTTGGTGCGTTCCTCGTACCACGCCGACCAGCAGGCCCATGAGGCCAAGATCAAGCTCTGATCGCCAGCCCATGAAAAAGCCCCCGTACCTGTGAAGGTCGGGGGCTTTTCTTTGTCTGTCCGGGCCGAACCGCAGCGATGAGCATGGGTATCTACACATTTTCCGGTTTACCCAGACTACCCATGCAGCGCGGTCCAGGTAATTGGAGCTGCTTTAGCTGCGATGGACCGCACAGCGGTCCCAAAACCTGTCAGCTCGATAAGCCTGGAGAAACGCACCAGATCAGGCACTGTGAATCCGAAACAAGACTTGACCCGGGAATCGTGCGGGATGGCTTCAGGACCGCTATCGCGGTCCATCGCAGCTAAAGCAGCTCCTACCTGGACCGTGTCGGCCTTCGCTGGAGATGTGTAGATACCCGTGCAGCGATGAGGCCCGCAAGAAAAACACAGACCAGCAGGATCGATGTCGAGGCGGATGGCCTCATCGTCGGCAATGCCGACTCCCACAGGGTTCTGGGCCAGTCACAGTATTTGTGCTCGAAGCGGTCTCTGTGGGAGCTGGCTTGCCAGCGATGAGGCCCTGAAGAACTCAGCGAGTCCTGAGGCTATCCAGCAACCTATGAGTTGGATACCCATCCGCCGGCCAGCCACGCTGCTGCTGGGCAGTGCGAATGGCCTTGCGGGTATTGGCGCCAATGATCCCGTCGGCATTGCCCGCTTCGTGCCCGTTTGCATTGAGCAGTTCCTGCAATTCGATGCGCTCGCTGCGGCTCAGTGGCAGGTCATCCTTCGGCCAGGCGCCGCGGATGAAGCCGGAGCCTTCGAAGCGCTCGCTCAGCAGGCTGACGGCCAGGGCATAGGCCGACGAATTGTTGTACTTGAGGATGGCGCGGAAGTTGTCCAGGACCAGGAAGGCCGGACCACGATAGCCGGCGGGCAGCAACAGGGCGGCGGAAAGCTGCTCGCTGCCGGCCGGGACACGGCTGCCGGGAGGCAATTGCACGCCCAGGCGCAGCCACTCGGAGACGGGCTTGCGCAGGCTGCCATCGGCGATCCAGTAGTCGAAACCTTGCGGTACCGTCACTTCGAAGCCCCACGGTTCGCCACGTTTCCAGCCTGAGCTTTGCAGGTAGTGAGCGGTGGAGGCGAGGGCGTCGGCCGAGCTGTTCCAGATATCGCGGCGGCCATCGCCGTCGAAGTCCACCGCGTGGGTGTTGTAGGTGGTCGGGATGAACTGGGTCTGGCCCATGGCGCCGGCCCAGGAGCCGCGCATGGCTTCGGGGGCGATATCACCGTTCTGCAGGATCTTCAGCGCGGCCAGCAGTTGCTCCTGGGCAAAGACCGGGCGGCGGCCTTCGTAGGCCAGGGTAGCAAGGGAGCGGATCACCGACTTGCTGCCCTGGAACTGGCCGAAGTTGCTTTCCATGCCCCATACCGACACCAGCACGTCCCGCTCGACGCCATAGCGTTGCTCGATACGCCCCAGCAGCTCACTGTTCTGGGCCAGGAGGGCCTTGCCATTGCGCACCCGTACCGGCGACAGGGCGCCATCCAGGTATTCCCACACCGGGCGGGTGAATTCGGGCTGGCTGCGGTCGGCCTTGATCACGTCCATGTCCGGAGTGATGCCGGCGAACACGCGGTCGAACAGGTTTGCCGAAACGCCGGCCTGCAGGGCCTGCTGGCGGAAGCTGGCCTGCCATTGGGCGAAGGTCTGCTGTGGCAGGATCTCGATCTCGGCGGACGGGGTGGCCTGGGTGACGGCTGGAGCGGGCTGCACCGGTGCGATGGGCAGGGCATCGGCGGCGGTGGGGTGTTCGGCACAGGCGACGAGCAGGATGAGGCTGGAAGCAGCGCTCAACTGGCGGAATTGCCGGCGGCGGGGAAGGCGGAAAGGCATGCACTAATCCAGGTATTACGGGTCAGGTGACGACCATACCATGCCTGCGGTTTTCCTGCTTTCATGCGGCCATAAAGGAAGAAGCCTCCCAATCTCTCGATTGGAAGGCTTCGCGGCGGTAACTGCCTTTGCCCTTGTTAGGTCGTTCCTGGCGGCAGCGGAACAGTGGCTGGGCGACGATGGACTTGGCCTTGTTGGGCCGGGATTTTGCCGGTTTCTTGCTCATGGCGGGGATCCTGCCTGGGTGGATTTGCCGGGCACTATAGGACCGGCGAACGCCCACTGCAAGAGCGTCGACTCCCTACTCGGCAGGCAGCGCCAGGCGTTGTCCTGCCATCAGCAGCGACAGATGACTCAGGCTGGTCCACGGCGAGCCCTGGGCCTGGCCTTTGATCTGTGCATCGATGCGCTGGGCGTCGTGCAACAGTTGGCCCCAGCGTTGCGCCGAGTGGCGCTGCAGCGCCTTGCTCATCAGCGGACGACGCTTGTCCCATACCGGCGGTTTGGCCTGACTGAAGGCCTTCTCCAGCGGTACGCCCTGGCTGTATTGCTGGGCCAGTCCGGTCAGTACCCGCAGTTCGCGGGCCAGGGCCCAGAGAATCACCGGTGGTTCGACCCCTTCGCCGCGCAGCCCTTCGAGCATGCGCAGGGCATGGGCTGCTTCGCCATTAAGGACCGCGTCGACCAGGCCGAACACATCGAATCGAGCACTATCGGCCACGGCTCCCTGCACGGTTTCCACGGTGATGGTGTTGCCATCGGCGAGCAGCTTGAGCTTTTCGATTTCCTGGGCTGCGGCCAGCAGGTTGCCTTCGACCCGGGCGGCGATCAGTTCCACCGCATCCCGTTGCGCGGCCAGTCCGGCCTGGGCCAGGCGCTGGTTGATCCATTGCGGCAATTGCTGGGTGTCCACCGGCCAGATCTGGATGAACTGGACCTGCGAGCCCTCCACCAGCGCCTTGCCCCACTTGGTTTTCTGCGCGCTGCCGTCGAGCTTGGGCAGGCTGATCAGCAGCAGGGTGTCGTCGGCAGGGCGCGAGCAGTACTCGATCAGTGCTGCTGCACCCTTGTCGCCGGGTTTTCCCGACGGCAGGCGCAGTTCGAGCACGCGTTTCTGAGCGAACAGCGAGAGGCTGGCGCCGGCCTGGAGCAGGGTGCCCCAGTCGAAGTTGGCGTCGGCGCTGAATACCTGGCGCTCGTCGAAGCCTTGCTGGCGTGCGGCCAGGCGAATGGCGTCGGCAGCTTCCTGGCACAGCAGCGGGTCGTCGCCGCTGACCACATAGACGGGGGCGAGGGCGCCTTGCAGATGCTTGTTGAGTTGGGCTGGTGCGAGTTTCATAAAGAAGTCGGGGCGCCTGAGCGCCCCGTCCGGTCTCACTTGGCCGGGATTTCCAGCGGCGATTGCTGGGGTTGAGCGTCCTGGGCACGTTGTGCGGCTTCCAGGGCCGCGGCTTCTGCCCTGGCGCGTTCGTCAGCCTTGGCTTGCAGCTCTTCGAGCTGGCTCGGAGTCAGCAGTTGCAGGCGCAGTACCAAGTTGTGCACCAGGTCACGGCGCATTTCCTTGCGCAGCTGCTCGGCTTCCTGACCCGAGCCGGTCACGTTGTTGCTGTCGTGCAAGTAGATTTTGCGGACTTCCAGCTTGTCGCTGAGCAGCGGCATGTTGTTGCGACCCTGGATGTCATAGGACAGTTGGGTGGTCAGCTCATACTCTACCGAGCGGGCGGACCCGCCGTAGCTGGCTGCGCGCTGGGTTTCCGCTTCGTTGGTCAGGACCAGCTTGTACGGCGCGCCGCTGTGGACATCGACGCCGCTGCTGCGCAGCACGTCGCGCAGTTGGTTGACCGTTTCGCCGTAGGCGTTGCGGGCGTTCAGATCGAGTTCCTTGATCGCCAGCTCATTGGTGCCAGTACCGCGCAGGTGGAAACCGCAGGCGCTGAGCATTACGGCCAGGCCCATCACCAGCAGATTGCGTTTGATCATCTTGTTGCTCCCTGGAAACCTTGGGGGACTTGTCTGTGCGAGCGCCCCGCAGGGCGCTCGCTCCTGTCAGTTGGCGACGATGTTGACCAGCTTGCCGGGAACCACGATGACCTTGCGGATGCTCAGGCCCTCGGTGAAGCGCAGCACGTTCTCGTTGCTGCGTGCGGCGGCCTCGACTTCCTCGCGGCTGGCGCCGGCCGGCATTTCGATCTGGCCACGCAGCTTGCCGTTGACCTGGATGACCAGCTGAATGCTGTCCTGGACCAGCGCGCTTTCGTCGACGCTCGGCCAGCCGGCATCGATTGCCGCGCCCTGATGACCCAGGCTCTGCCACAGGCCATGGCTGATGTGCGGAGTGATCGGCGCGAGGATCAGGGTTACGGCCTCCAGGCCTTCCTGGATCAGGGCGCGGTCGGTTTCGGTCTCTTGCGAGGCCTTTTCCAGCACGTTCATCAGGGTCATCACCTGGGCGATGGCGGTGTTGAACTTGTGGTGCTGGCCGACATCGATGCTGGCCTGGCGAATCGCCGAGTGGGTGGCGCGGCGCACGGCCTTCTGCGCATCGTTCAGCGCGGAGAAGTCGGCCTTGGCCGGCAGGCCTTGACCTACGTGGGCCTGGGCCAGGCGCCAGACGCGGCGCAGGAAGCGGCTGGCACCCTCGACGCCGGAATCGGACCATTCCAGGCTCATGTCGGGCGGCGAGGCGAACATCATGAACAGGCGGCAGGTGTCGGCGCCGTAGGCATCGATCATGGCTTGCGGGTCGACGCCGTTGTTCTTCGACTTGGACATCTTCTCGGTGCCGCCGATCTCCACCGGCAGACCGTCGGTCTTCAGGCGTGCACCGATGATCTTGGCCTTGGCATCGCGTTCGATCTCGACGTCGGCCGGGTTGAACCAGTCCTTGCCACCGTTGGCGGCGACGCGGTAGTAGGTCTCGGCGACCACCATGCCCTGGGTCAGCAGGTTCTTGAACGGCTCGTTGGAGCTGACCAGGCCCTCGTCACGCATCAGCTTGTGGAAGAAGCGCGCGTAGAGCAGGTGCAGGATGGCGTGTTCGATACCGCCGATGTACTGGTCCACCGGCAGCCAGTGGTTGGCCGCTTTCGGATCGACCAGGCCACCCTCGTAGTTTGGCGAGGCGTAGCGGGCGAAATACCAGGACGATTCGACGAAGGTGTCCATGGTGTCGGTTTCGCGCTTGGCCGCGGTGCCGCATTTCGGGCAGGTGCACTCGTAGAACTCGGGCATGCGCGCCAGTGGCGAGCCGGCGCCGTCCGGCACCACGTTCTCCGGCAGGGTGACCGGCAACTGGTCTTCCGGCACCGGTACGTCGCCGCAGGACGGGCAGTGGATGATCGGGATCGGGCAGCCCCAGTAGCGCTGGCGGCTGATGCCCCAGTCGCGCAGGCGGAACTGGGTACGGGATTTGCCCAGCTCTTTCTTGATCAGGGCGGCTTCGATGGCGTCGAAGGCGCCAGCGAAGTCCAGGCCGTCGAACTCGCCGGAGTTGATCAGTTGGCCATGCTCGCCGTAGGCGGCCTGCCACTCGCTGCCGACTTCGTCGCCGGCGCTGGTGCGGACCACGGCCTTGATCGGCAGCTGGTACTTGCTGGCGAACTCGAAGTCACGTTCGTCGTGGGCCGGAACGGCCATGACCGCGCCGTCGCCGTAGTGCATGAGCACGTAGTTGGCGATCCATACTGGCAGCTTCTCGCCGGTCAGTGGGTGGCGAACCAGCAGGGAAGTGGCGACGCCTTTCTTCTCCTGGGTAGCGATGTCGGCTTCGGCGACGCTGCCGCTCTTGCATTCGTCGATGAAGGCTTGCAGCGCCGGATTGCCCTGGGCGGCCAGGGTGGCCAGCGGGTGCTCGGCAGCCACGGCAACGTAGGTGGCGCCCATCAGGGTGTCAGGACGGGTGGTGAAGACCTTCAGTGCGCCGGACTGACCGATGCTGGCCTCGTCGTAGGGGAACTGCACTTCCATGCCGCGGGACTTGCCGATCCAGTTGCGCTGCATGGTCTTGACCTGCTCGGGCCAGCCCGGCAGTTCGTCGAGGCTTTCCAGCAGCTCGTCGGCGTAGTCGGTGATCTTGAAGTAGTACATCGGGATTTCGCGCTTCTCGATCAGCGCGCCCGAACGCCAGCCACGGCCGTCGATGACTTGCTCGTTGGCCAGTACGGTCTGGTCAGCCGGGTCCCAGTTCACGGTGCCGTTCTTGCGGTAGATCACGCCTTTTTCGAACAGGCGGGTGAACAGCCACTGCTCCCAGCGATAGTAGTCCGGCTTGCAGGTGGTGACTTCGCGGGACCAGTCGATCGCCAGGCCCAGGCTCTTGAGCTGGGCCTTCATGTAGGCGATGTTCTCGTAGGTCCACTTGGCCGGTGCGACGTTGTTCTTCATCGCGGCGTTTTCCGCCGGCATGCCGAAAGCGTCCCAGCCCATCGGCTGCAGGACGTTCTTGCCCTGCATGCGCTGGTAGCGCGCGATCACGTCGCCGATGGTGTAGTTGCGCACGTGGCCCATGTGTAGCTTGCCGCTCGGGTACGGGAACATCGACAGGCAGTAGTAGGTGTCCTTGCCTGGCTGTTCACTGACTTCAAAAGACTTGTGCTCGTCCCAGTAGGACTGGGCGGCGGCTTCGATTTCGCGGGGCTGATAGTGTTCGTGCATGGCTACTTTGCGCTGAGAAATGGGAGACCTTATCCAGGCTGGCGTTACGCCGTTTCGCCCGGCAATCCGGTGTCAAGAGTGAACGCCGTAGCATACATGACCCCCAACGGTCGTGGGAAACCCTGATTGCATCGCCAGGTGGCGCCAGGGGCCGTTGGTCGCGGCGTCCGGCCGGTTTTGCGGGTGACGCTAAGCTCATTCGTGGGGGAGATGAATTTTATCTTCAATGAGGTGAACGGATGGGAGAGTCGCAGCAACATGCATCGCAACCGGAAATCTACGAACGCCTGATCGACCGCCTGGGATTGGCCCTGGATGTGGCCCGTACCTCGTCGCGATTGCGCGATGAAATGCCCGCCGAACTGGAATTGCGCGGCCTCAGCCGGGCCGAGTTCGACGTCATCAAGGCCTGGCTGGAAGCCGCTCCGGCACGGGGCCAGAAGATTTCCGTGGCATTACCCCCGGTAGAAACGCCCACCCCTGGCCGGGTCGTCTGGCTCAAGGATCGGAAACGTTCCGCCACAGCGCTCAAATCCAGAACGCTGCACTGCAAATAACCGTTCGGGATATCAACGGCGCAGGATGGAGTGCGCCACGCGGGATTCCTTGCTCTGACCGGCGCCTGGTTTTACCAGGCGCCGTTTTTCATTAGGCTTCCGGCACTTTCATGGAGATGCCCGATGCCCTTCCGTTTTTTCATCAAGCAATGGCTGATGCCGCCCGGTGTCCTGTTTCTGCTGCTGATCGCTGCCTGGTGGTTGCGCCGGTCCTGGCCGCGCACCGCGCGCCTGTGCTTTGTCGCGGGCCTGGGCGGGCTCTGGCTGATGAGTCTGCCGGTGGTGGTGCAGCACCTGGCGGCACGTATCGAGACTGTAGCGCCGCTGGCGATGAATGACTGGGCGAGCCTGGCGGGGCGGGCGGATGCCATCGTTGTGCTGGGTTCGGGGCGCGAACGTGGTGACCCGGCCTGGGGCGGGCAGGACCAGCCCACTGGCGTGGCCCTGGAGCGCATGCGCTATGCGGCGCAACTGGCCAAGGCCTCCGGATTGCCGCTGCTGACCACTGGCGGGCTGCACTATGGCTCGCCACCGAGCGAAGCGCGGCTGATGGCGGATTCGCTGCAACGGGATTTCGGTGTCCCGGTCCGCTGGCTGGAAGAAGAGAGCCGCACCACCTGGGAGAATGCCGAGCTGAGCGCGGCGATCCTGTTGCCGCAGGGCGTCAAGCGGGTGGTGGTGGTCACCCAGGCCTGGCATATGCAGCGGTCGGTGTGGAGCTTCCAGCGTGCCGGCTTCGAGGTGGTGGCGGCGCCGGTGGGCTTCATGGGGATCGACAGTGGGCGCCCGTTCGGTGGCTGGCTGCCGGACAGCAAGGCGATGTGGCAGAACGGTCAGCTATTCAATGAGGTGGCCGGCTTGATCGGTTATCGGCTGTTCTATTGAGCTGTAGCTGATGGCCTCATCGCTGGCAACGCCAGCTCCCACAGGATTCGCGGTGTATGCAATACCTGTGGGAGCTGGCTTGCCAGCGATGAGCATGGGTATCTACACATCTCGATCAAGCACAACACGACCCCCTGTGGGAGCGGCTGTTAGCCGCGATTGGCCGCAAAGCGGCCATAAAACCTGTGCACTCGGTGTGTCAGTCAGACCTGGGACTCAGGTTTTGCGACGGCTTCGCCGCCGATCGCGCGGTCCGGCGTCCCGGCTAACAGCCGCTCCCACAAGGTCCGCGTTGGGCATGGCAGAGATATGTAGATACCCATGCAGCGATGAGGCCCTTGAATACAGCACCAATCAGACTGTCTTGGCGATCCGGCTGGTAACCAGTGCCCAGCCCAGCAGCAAGGTGCACAGAATGATCAGCGGCCATGAACGCCATTGCAGATACGGCGTCAGTTGCTGCATCGGTACCACTTCGCCGTAGAGGATGGCCCGCTCGAACTGCGGGATCTGCGCGGTGATGCGGCCGAACGGGTCGATCAGCCCGGTAACGCCGTTGTTGGTGGCGCGGATCATCCAGCGCCCGGCTTCCAGGGCACGCATCTGCGCCATCTGCAGGTGCTGCAGCGGGCCGATGGACTTGCCGAACCAGGTGTCGTTGCTGATGGTCAGGAGAATGTCGCTGCGCGCCGCAAGGCTGGCGGCCAGTTCCGGGTAGACCACTTCGTAGCAGATGAACGGCGCCAA
Source organism: Pseudomonas sp. FG98 (assembly GCF_057808595.1). NCBI lineage: Bacteria > Pseudomonadati > Pseudomonadota > Gammaproteobacteria > Pseudomonadales > Pseudomonadaceae > Pseudomonas > Pseudomonas sp. FG98. The sequence goes on from NZ_JBMDIJ010000007.1 coordinate 129,417, forward strand.
CTGGTAACCCTTGGCCTGGAGCAGCGCCTGGTCGGCGGGGCCGCGGGCAAAGTCGGACATCGGCAGGTCGAAGAACTCGATCACGCCGCGCAACAGGTCCTGTAGCGGTACGTACTCGCCAAACGGCACCAGTTTCTGCTTCAGGTAAGTGCCGTCACCTTCGCCGATGGCGGTGATGCCATTGAAGTAGCGGCGTTGCCCGTGTTCGAACAGCCGTACCGGAACCCCGGTGATCAGCGCCGAATGCCGATCGGCGGCAAAGCCGCTCATCATGTCCAGGTAACCCTGGACACTGTCCTTGAACACCGGCACGGCGGTTTCCGGCCAGACGATCAGGTCCACCGGCTTGCTGCTGAAGCTCATGTCGCGATACAGCTCCAGCTGGCGGCGCAGTTCGCTGGGCTCCCACTTCAGGCTCTGCTCGATATTGCCCTGCAACGCCGCGACCCGCAGCGGTTCGCCGGACGGTACGGTCCAGGCATGGCCCTTGAGGGCGATGCCGAGCGCCCAGGGGCCGATCAGCAGGATCACGCCAGCGGCAAGGAAGGCCTTGCGCTGGCGCAGGCGGTGCAGGTTGCACAGCAGTGCGGCAGTCAGTGCCAGGGTGAAGGAGACCAGCCACATGCCGCCCAGCGGTGCGAGCCCGGCCAGTGGGCCGTCGAGCTGGCTGTAGCCGGCGTAGAGCCAGGGGAAACCGGTGAGGAACCAGCCGCGGAACGCCTCCTGGGCCAGCCACAGGGCGGCGAAGCCGAGGGCGTCGGCCAGTGGCGCTTCGTTGCGCCGCAGCCAGCGTGCCCAGACCCAGGCAGGCAGGGCGAAGAACCAGGCAATGGCGGCGAAGAAGGCCAGCATCAGTCCGCCGGCCAGCAGGGCCGAGGCACCACCGTAGTCGTGGATGCTGACGTAGATCCACCAGGTGCCGGCGGCGAACAGGCCAAAGCCGTAGTGCCAGCCGCGCCACAGCGCCTGGCGCGGGCTAAGCTCGCGCAGGCCGAGGTAGAACAGGCCCAGCGCCACCAGGGCCAGGGGCCAGATGTCGAACGGGGCCAGGGCCAGGGTGGTCAGGGCGCCGGCCGCCACGGCCAGCAGGTTACCGGGCCAGCCGGGGCGGGTGATCCAGCGCATGGTTGTCCTTAGCGGGTGATGGGCGTCAGGCGCAGCAGGTGTATCCGCCGGCTGTCGGCATTGAGGATACGGAAGCGATACGGCCCGATCTCGGTGGTTTCGTTGCGCTTGGGCAGATGGCCGAAGGCGCTCATGACCAGGCCGCCAACGGTGTCGAACTCGTCGTCGGAGAACTCGCTGTCGAAGAACTCGTTGAAGTTCTCGATCGGCGTCAGTGCCTTGATCAGGAAGTCACCGCTGGGCAGCGGCTTGATGTAGCTGTCTTCCTCGACGTCGTGCTCGTCCTCGATGTCGCCGACGATCTGCTCCAGTACGTCCTCGATGGTCACCAGGCCGGCCACGCCGCCGTATTCGTCGATGACGATGGCCATGTGGTTGTGGTTGGCGCGGAATTCGCGCAGCAGCACGTTGAGGCGCTTGGACTCCGGCACGAAGGTGGCCGGGCGGAGCAGGTCCTTGATGCTGAAGCTGTCGCCGTTCTCCTTGAGGATCAGCGGCAACAGGTCCTTGGCCAGCAGCACGCCGAGGACATCGTCATGGCTTTCGCCGACCACCGGATAGCGCGAGTGCGCGGCATCGATGATCGCCGGGAGGAATTCCCGCGGCGACTGCGAGGCCTTGATGCTGATCATCTGCGAGCGCGGCACCATGATGTCGCGCACCTGCAGGTCGGCGACCTGGATGGCGCCTTCGACGATGGTCAGGGCTTCGCTGTCGAGCAGCTTGTTCTGGTGGGCTTCGCGCAGCAGCTCAAGAAGCTCCTGGCGGTTTTTCGGCTCATGGGCAAAAGCCTGGGTCAGCTTGCCAAGCCATGACTTTTGCCCGTTGCTCGATCGATCTTCGCTCATGGCGGTTACTCGTGATCCTTGCTGATATCAGTGTGTGGGGTGTCGTCTTCGTCGTCGGCGTATGGGTCCGGATGACCCAGTTCAGCTAGCAACGTTCGTTCCAGTGCTTCCATTTCCTCGGCCTCATCGTCGTCGATGTGGTCGTAGCCGAGCAGGTGCAGGCAACCGTGGATAACCAGGTGCGCCCAGTGGGCCTCGAGGGCCTTGCCTTGCTCGGCAGCCTCGCGCTCGACCACCGCGACGCAGATCACCAGATCCCCCAGCAGCGGGATATCCAGCATGTCGTCGGGAACGTCGGCGGGGAAGGACAGTACGTTGGTGGCGTAGTCCTTGTGCCGGTAGGTGTGATTCAGTTCCCGGCCTTCGGCTTCATCCACCAGACGGATGGTCATTTCCGAATCCGCCGTGCGCTGGCGCAGGGCCAGCTCGCACCATTGGCGGAACAGGGCTTCATCGGGCGCGGACTTTTCGGTCGCGATCTGCAGGTCCAGTTCAAGCATCGCGTCGGGTGCCTTCGGCATTGGCCTGCTGGCCATCGAAACGCTCGTAGGCCTCGACGATGCGCTGCACCAGCGGATGGCGCACCACGTCCTTGGGCTGGAAGTGGGTGAAGCTGATGCCCGGCACATCCTTGAGCACCTGGATGACATGGGCCAGGCCGGACTTGGTGCCTTTCGGCAGGTCGACCTGGGTGATGTCGCCGGTGATCACGGCGGTGGAGCCGAAACCGATGCGGGTGAGGAACATCTTCATCTGCTCGACGGTGGTGTTCTGGCTTTCGTCGAGGATGATGAAGCTGTTGTTCAGGGTGCGGCCGCGCATGTAGGCCAGCGGAGCGATCTCGATCACCTGGCGCTCGATCAGCTTGGCCACGTGTTCGAAGCCGAGCATTTCATACAGCGCGTCGTACAGCGGGCGCAGGTAGGGGTCGATCTTCTGCGCCAGGTCGCCGGGCAGGAAGCCGAGCTTTTCACCCGCCTCGACTGCCGGGCGCACCAGCAGGATGCGTCGCACCTGTTCGCGCTCCAGCGCGTCCACCGCGCAGGCCACGGCCAGGTAGGTCTTGCCGGTACCGGCGGGGCCGATGCCGAAGTTGATGTCGTTGCCCAGAACTTCCTTGACGTAGCGCTGCTGGTTGAGCCCGCGCGGACGAATGACGCCCTTGCGCGTGCGCAGCGAAACGCTGACTTCGTTGACCGCCGGGTTTTCCAGCGCTTCGACGGAGGATTCCTGAAGATAGAGGTGAACCATTTCCGGCGACAGTTCGGTGGCCTTGGTCTCGCGGTAGAGACGGCGCAGCAACTGTTCGGCGGTGGAAGTGACCCGGGGCTCGCCGATCAGTTCGAACTGGTTGCCGCGGTTGCGGATCTCGATGGCCAGGCGTTGTTCGATCAGGCGCAGGTGCTCGTCGAACTGGCCGCACAGATTGGCGAAACGGTGAGCTTCGAAAGGCTCGAGAATGAAACGATGGGGTTCGATGGGTGCGTTCAAGGTTGTTTTAAGCCGCCCTTGGGCAAGAAATATGTCTTAAAGAATAACCCCGACTGCGGGGCCGCGAAAGCGCTGAAACGATCAATGGGTGGCGGGTCCGTCACCGGCCTGGGTCGAGTCGAGCGGCAAGCGCGGCCATGCAGCGCCGGTCTGTCGGGGATTGTCGCAGCGGAAGTTGACGATACGGTGATGCCTGGCGAGTGCCCCGGGCACTGCCTGCCGAGGGGGCTGTGCTATGATTCGCGACCTTTTTCACAGCCATTGCTCCTGCCGAACATGACCAAGCGCGAAGCCCCCATCTACAAAGTGATCTTCCTCAACCAGGGCCAGGTGTTCGAGATGTACGCCAAACAGATCTACCAGAGCGATCTGTGGGGTTTCCTGGAAATCGAGGAATTCGTCTTCGGTGAACGCACCCAGGTCGTGGTCGATCCCAGCGAAGAAAAGCTGAAGGCGCAGTTCGAAGGCGTGACCCGCAGTTTCGTGCCGATGCATTCCATCGTGCGGATCGATGAGGTGGAGCGCCTGGGCACGCCAAAGATCAGCGAGGCCAAGGGCGGCGGCAATGTCATGCCGTTCCCCATGCCGATGCCGGAGCGGTAAGTTTCAGGGAAGTGGCGAGAAGGGTGTGCGTCCGTCGGCGGACTGCAGCTCCAGCAGGTATTTGCGGAAGATCTGGCCCAGTACCTGGGTAGCGTTTTCCAGTTCGTCGCGCTGCATCCGCGCAGAGACTTCGTCGGCCTCGTCCAGCGCATCCTCGGCGCCGTTGACCGCGGCCATCTTCAGCAGGATGTAGGCCTGCACGTTGTTGGCCGAAACACCTTCGCCGCGAGAGAACATCATCCCCAGCTTGTATTGCGCATCGGCGTGGCCCTGCAGCGAGGCCTGCTCGAAGTAGCTCAGCGCCTGGTTGAGGTCGCGGGTGGTGTTCTTGCCGTCGTAGTAGAACTCGCCCAGCTCGTATTGGGCCTGGGCATCACCGGACTGGGCGACCTGCTTGCAGCGGGTCACGGCGTCGGCGAGTTCTTCGGGGGACGTGTTCAGGGTGCAGCGGCCCGTGGTGGGGATCAGCAACGAGTTACCGCCTGCCGCGATGGCCAGCAGGGGCTGAAGTAGCAACAGGCAGCCCAGGGCGAGGGCGCGGCCGGCGCGGTTCATGGTGATCGACTTACCTCTGCAAAGCTGCGGCCAATGTGTCTGGTGGCACATTATGGGTTAAGCAGCGTCCACCTTACAAAGTCTTTACCAGAATTTCTGCCAATGAGGCGCAATTCGGTCATAAGGCTGTGGAGCTTTCCTACAAAGAAGGGGCGAAAGGCTTACAAGCCTGACGCCCCTTCTTTTATCTGCAACGCCTTATTTCAGGGCGGCAAAAGCCCGCTCGGCGGCGTCCAGGGTGATCTTCAGCTCGGTCTCGCCGTGGGCGATCGAGGTGAAGCCGGCTTCGAAGGCGCTTGGCGCCAGGTACACGCCGCCTTCCAGCATCAGGTGGAAGAAGCGCTTGAAGCGCTCGACATCGCTGCCCATCACGTCGTCGAAGGTGACGATATCGTCGGCACCGGTGAAGTACAGGCCGAACATGCCACCGGCCTGGGTGGTGACGAACGGTACGCCAGCGGCATCGGCGCGCTGTTGCAGACCATCCAGCAGGCGGCTGGTGAAGGCGCTCAGCTCGTCATGGAAGCCCGGACGGCTGATCAGCTTCAGGGTGGTCAGGCCGGCGGCCATGGCCAGCGGGTTACCGGACAGGGTGCCGGCCTGGTAGACCGGGCCCAGCGGAGCGATCTGCTCCATGATATGGCGCTTGCCGCCGAAGCAGCCGACCGGCATGCCGCCGCCGACGATCTTGCCGAAGGTCGACAGGTCCGGGGTCACGCCGTAGTGGGCCTGGGCACCGCCGAGGGCGACGCGGAAGCCGGTCATCACCTCGTCGAAGATCAGCACCACGCCGTGCTGGTCGCACAGGCTGCGCAAGCCTTCGAGGAAGCCTGGCGCCGGCGGCACGCAGTTCATGTTGCCGGCCACCGGCTCGACGATGATGCACGCCACTTCCTGGCCGACCTTGCCGAGCATTTCGGCAACTGCATCGATGTCGTTGAACGGCAGGGTCAGGGTGTGCTTGGCGAAGTCGGCCGGAACCCCGGCGGAGCTCGGTACGCCCTGGGTCAGCAGGCCGGAACCGGCTTTCACCAGCAGGCTGTCGGAATGGCCGTGGTAGCAGCCTTCGAACTTGATGATGCTGTCGCGACCGGTGAAGCCACGGGCCAGACGGATGGCGCTCATGGTCGCCTCGGTGCCGGAGCTGACCATGCGCACCATTTCCATCGACGGCACCAGCGAGCAGACCAGGTCGGCCATCTCGGTTTCCATGGCGGTCGGGGCGCCGTAGGACAGGCCGTGGGCCAGTTGCTTGCGGACCGACTCCAGTACGTCCGGGTGGCTGTGGCCGAGGATCATCGGGCCCCAGGAACCGACGTAGTCGACATAGCGCTTGTCGTCTTCGTCGGTAACGTAGGCGCCCTCGGCATGCTTGAAGAACAGCGGGGTGCCGCCAACGCTGCGGAAGGCGCGCACGGGCGAGTTCACACCGCCGGGAATATGTTTCTGGGCGCTGGCGAACAGGCTTTCGGAACGGGACATGGAAGTTCCTCGTAAATCAGAGACTGGAAAAAAGGGCGTTGAAGGCACGGGCGCGGCGCGTCACTTCTTGCGTGCTGTCGGCACCGAACAGACCGTGGATCACCGCCAGCAGGTCGGCACCGTGCTCGACCAGCGGCGCGGCGTTGTCCAGGGTGATGCCGCCGATCACTGCCACCGGCAGCTTGATCCGTGCCTTGGCCTGGCCGATCAGGGCGAGGTCGGCGGCGGGGGCGCCGGGCTTGGTCAGCGAATTGAAGAAGCGACCGAAGGCGACATAGCTGGCGCCTTCCTGGCTGGCCTGTTCGGCCAGCTCGAGTTGTGCGTGGCAGGTGGAGCCGATGATCGCGTCCTTGCCCAGCAAGGTGCGCGCCGGGGTCAGCGGGCCATCGGTCTGCCCCAGGTGTACGCCGACGCCCAGGCGCGCGGCCAGTTCGGCGTCGTCGTTGATGATCAGGCGGGTCTTGTAGCGCTCGCACAGGTCGCGCAGCGCCTCGGCCTCGCGCAGGCGCTGGGCCTGGTTGTCGCTCTTGTCGCGGTATTGCAGCAGGGTCACCCCGCCTTCCAGTGCGGCCTCGACATAAGGAAGAAACCGTCCGGCCAGCAACTGGCTGTCGGTGATGGCATACAAACCGCGTAGCTTCATTACAGGGGCCTCACAGCGAATCGTGCTTCAGGAGCAGAAGTCCAGGGGCAGGCGACGGGGCACATACTGGCCCTTGCCCAGTTGTTCGGCGTCGCGCAGGGTCCGCCAGGTGTAGTCCAGCGCCGTGCGCACCGCGCTGTGCAGTTGCTCGCCGAGGGCCAGGCGACCGGCCAGGGCGCTGGCCAGGGTGCAACCGGATCCATGGTAGCTGCCCGGCAGGCGCTGGCAGGTCCAGGTGTGGCGCTGGCCATCGCGGCTGTACAGGCGGTTGTGGATCTCGGTTTCGTCGCCATGGCCGCCGGTGATCAGCAGGTGCTCGACGTAGGGCAGCAGTTTCTCCGCGCATTCATCGGCCGTGCCTTCCGGCAGCTCGGCGAGGATGCGTGCTTCCGGCAGGTTCGGCGTGGCGATGGTGGCCAGCGGCAGCAGGCGTTCGCGCATGGCGTAGCCGACTTCGTCCTTGCCCAGGCGGCCACCGCCGCCAGCGCGCAGCACCGGGTCGCAGACCAGCGGCAAGTGCGGATGGGCACTGAGCAGTTCGACCACGGTATCGACCATTTCCAGCGAGCCGAGCATGCCGAGCTTGACCGCGGCCACCTCGGAATCGGCCAGGACGATATTGGCCTGGGCCAGTACCCACTCGCGGTCGAGCACGCGGAAGTCCTGGACATTGACGGTATCCTGCACGGTCAGAGCGGTCACGGCCGGAGCGGCGTGGCAGCCTTGCGCGATCAGGGCTTCGATATCTGCCTGCAGGCCGGCGCCGCCACTGGGGTCGTGGCCGGAGAGACAGAGGACAACGGGGCGGGAGCTGTAGGTATTCATAGGTGCGCGAGCTTACCACCAAACGCTTTTGGCGGAACGACCGCCGCGCGGGAGTTTTCTGTCCAGGTGATCAGGAATTTGTCTCATATATGCTGAAAGTGCCGTTCTAGAGCCTTTCTTGTCGAATTTGACCTCGCCGCTGGCAGTTCAATACCGCTATGCTAGAGTGCTTCGAAAATGACATCAGGCTCTGCCGGATCTCGTCGTCTCACAAGGACTGGGGCACCACGACGCGACCGTACAGGCCATGCTGGGGCTGTATGCGCTATTTGCTGATCGTTCTGCTGGGCTGCCTGCCCTTGCTGGCCGGAGCCGTCGACTTCGACGACTCGACCCGAAACCTGCCTCTTGGCCGCGTCATGCAGGTGTTCGAGGATGTCGATGGCAGCGCCTCCATCGACCAGGTCAGTTCACCTTCCTTTGCCTCCTTCAAGCCGCATGCTGCCGATGTGCTCAACGCCGGTTATTCGACCTCGGCGTTCTGGCTCAAGGTCGATCTGCGCTACGTCGCCATGCCCCTGGCCGCACCGCGTACCTGGCTGCTGGAGCTGGCCTACCCACCGCTCGACCACCTTGAGCTGTACCTGGCGGACGCCTCGGGTCGCTACCGCCTGGTCCAGCGCACCGGCGACGCCCTGCCTTACGCCAGCCGGCAGATCGAACAGGCCAACTACGTCTTCGAATTGCCGATGCAGCCGGACCAGGCCCTGACCGTCTACCTGCGCCTGCAAAGCGAAGGTTCGGTGCAGGCGCCGCTGAGCCTGTGGTCGACCCAGGCCTACATCGAAGCCCTGCCGGCGAAGATCTATGTGCTCGGGCTGATCTACGGCGTGCTGCTGGGCATGCTGGTCTACAACCTGTTCATCTATATCAGCGTGCGCGATATCAGCTATCTCTGGTACATCCTCTATATCGCCTCCTTCGGGCTTTACCAGCTCTCGGTCAATGGCGCCGCAGTGGCCTACCTGTGGCCGGACAGTCCCTGGTGGGCGAACGCCTCGACGCCGCTGTTCATCGGCGCGGCGGGGTTGTTCGGTTGCCTGTTCGCCCGCAGCTTCCTGCGCCTGGCCAGTCACAGCCGGGCCTTCGATCGGTTGTTGCAGGGGCTGGTGTTCTGCTCGGGGCTGGTCATGCTGATGGCGCTGTCTTCCAGCTATGGCCTGGCCTTGCGCCTGGCGACCCTGCTGGCCCTGGCCTTCACCCTGTGCATCTTTGCCGCCGGCCTGTTCGCCTGGTGGCGCGGGCTGCGGGTGGCGCGCTACTTCATCATCGCCTGGTCGGCGTTTCTGCTGGGCGGGCTGGTCAACACGCTGATGGTGCTCGGCCATTTGCCCAATGTGTTCCTGACCATGTACGCCAGCCAGATCGGTGCGGCGCTGGAGGTCTGCCTGCTGTCCCTGGCCCTGGCTGACCGGATCAATGCCATGCGCGAGGAAAAGGCCGCAGTGCTGCGCGAAGCCGGGCAGAAGCTGGAGCTGCTCAACCGCCAGCTGGCCCACAGCAATCAGCTCAAGGACCAGTTCCTCGCCACCGTCACCCACGAGTTGCGTACGCCGATGAATGGCGTGATCGGCTCTCTCGAACTGATGCAGACCCAGCCCATGAGCGCCGAGCTGGGCCAGTACCAGCACACCGCCAGTATCGCGGCGCAGAACATGCTGCGCATGGTCGACGACATCCTCATCCTCAGTGAGCTGCAGGCCGGGCACCTGGTGGCCCGGGTCGAATCGTTCAGCCTGCGCGGCCTGGTCCAGGAGCTGCGCACGCGCTTCATCACCCCGGCCATGGACAAGGACCTGCTGCTGCACCTGGATGTGGCCGACGATCTCGCCGACCGCCTGCTCGGTGATCGCCACAAGCTGGCGCTGTGCCTGGGCTACCTGCTGGACAACGGGATCAAGTTCACCCATCGCGGCGGGGTCAATCTCCAGGTCCGCGGACACGCCAGCCAGCACCTGCTGATGCTGACCTTCACCGTGCGCGACAGCGGCATCGGCTTTGTCGCTATCGACGACGCGCTGCTGTACCAGCGCTTCTTCCAGGTCGATGGCTCGATGAGCCGGGAATACGGCGGCCTGGGCATCGGCCTGGCGATCTGCCGCAAGCTCGCCGAATTGATGGGCGCGCGCCTGAGCCACAACTCGGTGCCGGGGCAGGGCAGCAGTTTCGAACTGAGCATCGCCCTGGCAGTGGCCGTCCCTCTGGAGCAGGGATATATCGCGCCGCGTTAGGCATTTTTGTCACTTTGTGTCGGGGGCGGGGCGTGATTCACTGGATTTTTCAGACACGTCCTATCGATCAGGAGCCCTCGGATGAACCTGCATCAGTACGCTGAAACCCACGAAGTGACCAACCAGCCGCCGTCCCTCGATGGCGCCAACCTCTACCGCCTCGACCTGCCATTGCAGGAGTGGGGCCGGCGGTACGGAGCCGGTTGGGCCGAGGCGCGGATCGAGGCGTACGGGGCGCTGGCTGGTGGGCCGCTGATGGAGGCGGGTTTCCTGGCCAACCAGAACAAGCCGCAATTCAGCAGTCATGACCGCTTCGGTCATCGCGTCGACCTGGTGGAATTTCATCCCGCATATCACCAGCTGATGCGCACGGCCATCGAACATGGCCTGCCCTCGCTGCCCTGGACCGATCCCCGCGAAGGCGCCCATGTCGCCCGGGCCTGCATGACCTACCTGCACAGCCAGGCCGAAGCTGGCAGCGGCTGCCCGCTGACCATGACCTTCGCTGCCGTGCCCGCCCTCAGGCTGCAACCCGAGCTGGCGCAGTACTGGCTGCCGAAGGTCCTCGCCACCGAATACGACCCGCGCAATATCGGCGACCGGCACAAGGCCGGGGTGACCATCGGCATGGCCATGACCGAGAAGCAGGGCGGCACCGACGTGCGCGCCAACACCACCCGGGCCTACCCTGTAGGCGCGCCGGGGCCGGGCCAGGCCTACGAGTTGGTCGGTCACAAGTGGTTCTGCTCGGCGCCGATGTGCGATGCCTTCCTTACCCTGGCCCAGACCGACAAGGGCCTGAGCTGCTTCCTGCTGCCGCGCCACCGCCCGGACGACCAGCGCAACCAGTTCTATATCCAGCGCCTGAAGAACAAGCTGGGCAACTGGTCCAATGCCTCCAGCGAAGTGGAGTTCCGTGGCGCCCTGGCCTGGATGATCGGCGAGGAAGGCCGCGGCGTGCCGACCATCATCGAGATGGTCGCCATGACCCGCTTCGATTGCATGGTCGGCTCCAGCGCGCTGATGCGCCAGGCCCTGACCCAGGCTGCACACCACTGCGCTCACCGTCAGGTCGGCGGTCGGGTGCTGGCCGAGCAACCGCTGATGCAGAACGTGCTTGCCGACCTGGCCCTGGAAAGCGAGGCGGCGCTGGCCCTGAGCCTGCGCATGGGCCAGGCCCTGGATCACCTCGATGATCCGCAGCAGGCGTACTTTTCGCGGCTGGTGACGGCGGTGGGCAAGTACTGGATCTGCAAGCGCGCCCCCGCGATGATCAACGAGGCCGCCGAATGCATGGGCGGCGCCGGCTATGTCGAGGACAGCATCCTGCCGCGGCTCTACCGCGAAGCGCCGGTGAACTCCACCTGGGAAGGCTCCGGCAACGTGCAGTGCCTGGATGTGCTGCGCGCCCTGTCCAAGGAGCCGGGTGTGCTCGACAGCCTGTTCATCGAGCTGGGTGACGGCCATGGCGACCGCCGCCTGGCTGCTCATATCAACGCGCTCAAGGCTGCCTTCGCCGACACCGGCGATATCCAGTACCGCGCCCGGCAACTGACCGAGGACATCGCCGTCGGCCTGCAGGCCAAGCTGCTGCTGGAGGCGGGCAATGCCACGGTCAGCGATGCCTTCATCGCCAGTCGCCTGGGCCAGGGCGGACGCGTCTACGGCACCTTGCCGCGCGGGCTGGACGTGGCCGCGCTGGTGCAACGCTCGACGCCGGCCCACGGCTTCTGAACGGCGCGTGCCTTTGTCATCGGATGTAGGCAAGATGGAAACCTGCATGTCAGACAGGAAGTAACCAGTGACCCGTTTTGATGAAGCCTTCGTTGTCGTAGAAACCGCCGAGCAAGCCGTCGATCGCCTGGCGGCCCTGCACGAAACCGCGACCGCCGCCCTGAGCCAGGCGCTCAAGCGCTACCTCAAGGACCGCACCGAGCCGGACGCCGACGAGCGTTCGCTGTTCCGTTATCCCGAGCTGCGCCTGCACTATCACCATAACGGTGAAGTCCCGGCGACCACCCGGGCCTACGCCAAGGTCCAACTGCCGGGCACCTACAGCGTGACCGTGACCCATCCGGCGGCATTCCGCGGTTATCTGCTGGAGCAGTTGCAGCCGCTGATGAAGGACTTCAACGTCAGCGTCGAAGTGGGCGTCAGCGAGCAGAACATTCCTTATCCCTACGTGGTCGAGCAGGGCGACGAACTGGCTGGCTCCGGCATCACCGCTGCGGCGCTGGCGCGGGTATTCCCCAGCACCGACCTGTCCGCCGCCACTGACGGCATCGCCGACGGCCTGTACGACTGGGGCACTGCCGAGACCCTGCCGCTGGCGCTGTTCGACGCGGCGCGGGTGGATTTCTCGCTGCGCCGCATCGTCCACTACACCGGCAGCGACTGGCGCCATGTGCAGCCATGGATCCTGCTGACCAACTACCACCGCTATGTCGACCAATTCATCAGCCACGGCCTGGAGCAACTGCGCGATGACCCGCGGTTCGTGCGCATGGTCCTGCCGGGCAACGTGATCATCGAAAAGGCCATGGACAACGGCGAAGCCCAGGCGCTGGTGGCCGGGGTGGTCTGGCACCGCTACCAGATGCCGGCCTACCACCTGATCGCCGCCGATGGCGACGGCATCACCCTGGTCAACATCGGCGTCGGCCCGTCCAACGCCAAGAACATCACCGACCACCTGGCGGTGCTGCGTCCGCACTGCTGGCTGATGATCGGCCACTGCGGCGGCCTGCGGCAGTCGCAGACCATCGGCGACTACGTGCTGGCCCACGCCTACATGCGCCGCGACGGCATCCTCGATCGCGTGGTGCCGCCGAATATCCCGATCCCGGCCCTGGCGGAAGTCCAGCTGGCGCTGCAGGAAGCGGCGGCGCAGGTCACCGGCGAGCGTGGCGACGAGCTGAAGAAGCGCCTGCGCACCGGCACCGTGCTGACCTACGACGACCGCAACTGGGAACTGCGCTGGGCCCAGGAGCGACCGCTGATCAACCTGTCCCGCGCCGTGGCGGTGGACATGGAAAGCGGCACCATCGCCGCCCAGGGCTATCGCCTGCGGGTGCCCTACGGCACGCTGCTGTGCGTCTCGGACAAGCCGCTGCACAGCGAGATCAAACTGCCGGGTTCGGCCAACGCCTTCTACAACCGGGCGGTCAGCCAGCATTTGAAGATCGGCATCGCCGCCCTCGACCTGCTGCGCACCGAACTGAACTCGCTGCACTCGCGTAAACTGCGCAGTTTCGACGAGCCGCCGTTCCGCTGAGGTTTCATGCCGTTACCCCCACGCAAGCCGCCGCGCCGCCCCGCGGCCAAACCCGCCGGTCCGCGACGCCCGCCCAAGGCGCCGCCGGCCGAGCCGCGGTTGATCCTGTTCAACAAGCCCTTCGACGTGCTGACCCAGTTCAGCGACGGCGAGGGGCGGGCGACCCTCAAGGATTTCATCGACGTGCCCGGCGTCTATCCCGCCGGCCGCCTCGACCGCGACAGCGAAGGCCTATTGCTGCTGACCAACGATGGCCAGTTGCAGGCGCGTATCGCCGACCCCAAGCACAAGCTGCCGAAAACCTATTGGGTGCAGGTGGAAGGTGAGCCGAGCGCGGAGCAGATCCAGCGCCTGCGCGACGGTGTCGAACTGAACGACGGCCCGACCCTACCGGCCCAGGCCCGCCAACTGGACGAGCCGGAACTCTGGCCGCGCAACCCGCCCGTGCGTTTTCGCAAAAGCGTGCCGACCAGTTGGCTGGAATTGATCATCAAGGAAGGGCGCAACCGCCAGGTGCGGCGCATGACTGCGGCGGTCGGGCTGCCGACCCTGCGCCTGGTGCGGGTCAGGATCGGCGACTGGACACTGGACGGGCTGGAGCCGGGCCAGTGGAAGGAAGTGCCTGCCAGGCGCTGACGCCTACTTGTTCATCTCGATCCAGGTGATCACCACGCTCTTGATGATGAACGCCAGGATGCCCAGGCCGAGCACGAAAAACAGGATGAAGGTGCCGAACTTGCCGGCCTTGGACTTCTTCGCCAGGTCATAGACGATGAAGCCCATGAAACCAATCAGGACGGTGACCAGGATGGTCATCATCCACTCTTCGAACAGCACAGGATCCATCGGTTTTCTCCGGCAGCGTGAGGCGCGGGATTATACGCCGCGTCTCAGCGCAGGTGGGTCAACGGCAGTTCCGTACTGGCCAAAACCTGATTCAGGACAAAACTCGAGCGTACGCTTGTGACACCCTCGATGCGGGTCAGGTGGCCGAGCAGCAGCTTCTGGTAGTGATCCATGTCCGGCACCACCACCTTGAGCTGGTAGTCGGCGTCCATCCCGGTCACCAGACTGCACTCCAGCACCTGTGGCAGTGTGCGGATCGCCGCCTCGAAGGTTTCGAAGCGCTCGGGGGTATGCCGGTCCATGCCGATCAGCACGTAGGCGGTCAGGCTCAGGCCGAGCTTCTTGCGATCGAGCAGGGCAACCTGGCGCGAGATGAAGCCGTCGTCCTCCAGTTGCTTGACCCGTCGCGAGCAGGGCGACGGTGACAACCCGATACGCTCGGCCAGTTCCTGGTTGGAGATGCGCGCATCGCGCTGCAATTCGGCGAGGATGCTCAGGTCGTAGCGGTCCAGCTTGCTCATGGATCAGGCCTTTTCTGTATGAATTGCTGACAATTATTAATATTTAGCAAAAAATTGCGCAAGTGGTGTTTATATCCGCAATCTTCGCAATCCTCTGCCGGCACGGTTTTCCTATTATTGTTTCCAGAATCACTGCCCGGACACATGTCCACGGCGACCTCCCCAATCAGGAGGGTCGCGGCCAGCAATCCCACAGGGTTGTGCTCGGCCCCCGGGCTACACACGGTCCACAAGACAGGTGTGAGGTGAGCCGGCGTCACAAGCGTCGAGCCAGGACAAAATTCTCGAAGGGCGGCCTAATGGTCGCCCTTTTTTAATGTCTGAAGTTTCATCTGGCGAGCGGAATCCTGCCTGCTAGAGTGGCGCAGTGAATATTCCTACATTGAACGAGGAGCAGCATGACCTTGCGTATCTGGCCATTGGTAGGTGTCGGCGTGCTCTGCCTGAGCCTGGGCGTCCATGCCGATGACGAGCGGGACCACCGTGGTCCCCAGGAATCCCGGGGTGGCGAGCAGCGCCAGCCAGGATCGCCGCTGGGGCAGCGTCCCGATGAAGTGCGACAGACCCAGCAGCCGCGTCAGGGGCACTACCAGGACATTCCCCGACGCAACGACGGCAACCAGCACTGGCAGACCGGCCCGCGCGGCGAGCAGCCGAACTGGGCGGGGCGGCCGTCTGGCGGAAATGGCTGGGGCCCCGGCCCGCAATACCGACCGGGTCACGCCATCGACCGTTTCCCTGATCGCTACTGGAAAGTGCCGTATCGCGGGCAGGACTACTTCTACTCGGGTGGCTACTGGTATCGCCCCCATGGTGGTGGCTACGTGGTCGTGACGCCGCCCTACGGCGTGCGGGTCAGCTACCTGCCGGACTATGCCCGGGAGATGTGGATTGGCGGGGCGCTGTTCTTCCTCGTTGCCGACACCTATTACCAGTACCAGCAGGACAGCCGCGAATACGTGGTGGTCAACCCGCCGCAAGTGCAGCAGCCGGTACCGGTACAGCAGGGCAGTGGCTATGACGTGATCGCCTATCCGATGCAGGGGCAGTCGCCGCAGCAGGTGGAGCAGGACCGTTATCAGTGCCATCGCTGGGCGGTGGATCAGAGTGGCTTCGACCCGTCCTACGCCAACCAGGCACCGCCGGCGCAGGTGGCCGACACCTATCGCCGGGCGATGGGGGCTTGCATGGCGGGGCGGGGGTATAGCGTCAACTGAGGATTTGCTGTGGCCTTCAGGGCCTCATCGCTGGCAAGCCAGCTCCCACAGGTATCGCATGCACCGCGGGCCCTGTGGGAGCTGGCTTGCCAGCGATAGGGCCCTGAAGATCACCCTCAAACCGGGTCTGCATGCACCAGCACTTCAGCCCGCGGATACTCCCGGCTGATCGCCGCCGAAGCCTCCACACACAGCGCATGCGCCCGGGTCAGCGGCAGATCCCCGGGCAACTCCAGATGCACCTGGACGAACCAGCGATCTCCCGAAACCCGGGTCCTCAGATCATGCGCCCCGACCACCCCCGGCACCGCGCAGACCAACGCCATCATCCGCTCGCTGACCTCCGGCCGCAGTTCCTCGTCCATCAAGGTCGAGAAACTCTCCCGGGCAATCGTCAGCGCGCTCCAGAAGATATACAGGGCAATCCCCAGCCCGAAGAACGCATCCAGTTGCGGCCAGCCAAAGGCCGCCAGCAGCAGTGCAACCAGGATGCTGCCGTTGAGCAGCAGGTCGGAACGGTAATGCAGGGAATCGGCGCGCACCGCCGTCGAGCCGGTGATGCGAATCACCCGGCCTTGGACCATCAGCAGTGCCACGGTCAGCGCCAGTGACAGCACCATCACCGCGATCCCCAGCCCGGTATCGCCGAGCGGCTGCGGATCGCGCAGACGCTCCACCGCCTGGCTGGCGATCAGCACCGCACTGACGCCGATGAACAAGGCCTGCGCCATGCCCGCCAGCGACTCGGCCTTACCGTGACCGTAGCGATGATCCTCATCCGCCGGCCGCAGCGCATAGCGCACTGCCAGCAGATTGAGCAGCGACGCGGCGCCATCCAGTAAAGAGTCGGTCAGCCCGGCCAGCAGGCTGACCGAGCCACTCCACCACCAGGCGATCGCCTTGCTGACGATCAGCACGCAGGCCACCGCCAGCGAGGCGCGGGTGGCCAGGCGCAGGAGGCGGGCGTGTTCGGCGGAGGGGGCGCTCATATCAGGCGGCAGGAACCAGACCGTACATGGCCAGTTGCTCGCTGCTGCCCTTGTGCTGGATCAGGCGTGGATCGTTCAGCGGCAGGCGCTGGCCCAGTTCGCTTTCGAGAATGGCCTGCAGACGTACGTTGTCCACCTTGCCGTCGGCGCCGATGGCTTGCTGGAGTTTTTCCGGAGCCACTTGCGCGGTGCTGCCGCCCGGCAGGTAGATGGCCCCGGAGGCGAAGTCGATGCCGAAGGCGATCAGGCCGGGGATCACGTAGAAGAGGATGCCGACGGCGTCGAGGGCGACGATCACCGGGTCGATCTTGCCTTCGATCTGGCCACGGCGATCCGGATAGAACAGGGTGCCGCAGGCCGTGAGCTGGGTCAGCAGGGCAGTGACCAGGATGCCGCCAGTGACACGGGAAGGAATACGCATTGAAAGTCTCCGCAAGGATAGCCGCAACGATACCGGCAAAAGGCCGGCTTCAGTGGATAAGACCATGATAGGGCAGGCCGGGTTCGCCGTTATACTCGCCCCACTGTTTGAGGGCTACCATGATTTCCTTACCGATTGATGCCGTACTGCCAGCATTGCGCGAAGCCCTGGTCGAACGCAATGAAGCCGTGCTCGAAGCACCGCCTGGCGCCGGCAAGACCACCCGCGTGCCGCTGGCCTTGTTGAACGAGCCGTGGCTGGCCGGGCAGACCATCCTCATGCTCGAACCTCGCCGCCTGGCCGCCCGTGCTGCGGCCGAGCGGCTGGCCAGCGAGCTGGGGGAAAAGGTCGGCGAAACCGTGGGCTACCGCATCCGCCTGGACAGCAAGGTCGGCCCGCGCACGCGGATCGAGGTGGTCACCGAAGGCATCCTCACCCGACGCTTGCAGGACGACCCGGCGCTGGACGGCGTCGGCCTGCTGATCTTCGACGAATTCCACGAACGCAGCCTCGACGCCGACCTGGCCCTGGCCCTCAGCCTCAATGGCCGCGAACTGCTGCGCGACGAACCGCCGCTGAAAATCCTGCTGATGTCCGCCACCCTCGAAGGCGAGCGCCTGTCCGCGCTGCTCGACGACGCTCCGGTCATCAGCAGCCAGGGCCGCATGTTCCCGGTGCAGATGCGCTGGGGGCGGCCGTTCCAGCCGGGCGAGTACATCGAGCCGCGGGTCACCGACACGGTGTTGCAGGCGCTCGATGAAGAGAGCGGCAGCCTGCTGGTGTTCCTCCCCGGCCAGGCGGAGATCCGCCGGGTGCACCAGTCGTTGCAGGACGCCCTCGGCGAGCGCCGTGACATCCTGCTCTGCCCGCTGCATGGCGAACTGGACCTGTCGGCCCAGCGCGCCGCCATCGAACCGGCGCCGACCGGCACGCGCAAGGTGGTGCTGGCGACCAATATCGCCGAGACCAGCCTGACCATCGACGGCGTGCGCGTGGTGATCGACGCCGGGCTGGCGCGGGTGCCGCGTTTCGATCCCGGCAGCGGCATGACCCGTCTCGACACCCAGCGCATCTCCCGCGCCAGTGCCACCCAACGTGCCGGTCGGGCCGGGCGCCTGGAGCCCGGCGTGTGCTACCGGTTATGGTCCGAGGCCCAGCATGAACAGCTCGCCGCCTACGGCACGGCGGAAATCATCCAGGCCGACCTGGCCGGGCTGGCCCTGCAATTGAATCGCTGGGGCGTGACCCCGGAGCAGCTGAGCTGGCTCGATCTACCGCCGGCGGCGGCCTACAGCCAGGCCCAGGACCTGCTGCGCCGGCTCGGCGCGCTGAACGACGAGCGCCTCACTGCCCACGGCCAGGCCATGGCCGAACTGCCGGCCCATCCACGCATCGCCCACCTGCTGTTGCGCGGCCAGGACCTTGGCCTCGCCGCCATGGCCTGCGATGTCGCCGCCTTGCTCGGCGAGCGCGACATCCTGCGCGGTGCCGGCGCCGACCTGCACAGCCGCCTCAGCCTGCTCAGTGGCGAGACCCGTGCCAACCGCGGCAGCCAGGGTGGCGTGCAGCGGGCGCGGCAACTGTCGCGCCAGTACCGCGGCTATCTGCGTGGCAAGCCCGGCGCGGCAGTCGCTGACGCGGATCATCCGCGCTGGCTCGGCGCCTTGCTGGCGCTGGCCTATCCCGACCGCGTCGCCCAGCAACGTCGTGCTGGCGGCGCCGAATACCGCCTGGCCAATGGTCGCGCCGCGCAGTTCGGCGAGGTCGACGCATTGATGAAGGAAGCGTGGCTGGTGGTGGCCGATCTCGGCAGCCGCCAGGGCCAGCGCGAAGAGCGCATCTACCTGGCTGCCGAACTCGACCCGGCGTTGTTCGACGAGGTGCTGGCCGAGCAGGTCAGCCTGATCGAACAGCTTGAATGGGATGAAAAGGAAAACGTCCTGCGCGCCGAGCGCCAGCGCAAGGTCGGCGAGCTGATCCTCTCTCGTGAGCCGCTGACCGGCCTCGATGACGACGCCCGCGCCCGGGCCTTGCTCGACCTGGTGCGGCGCAAGGGCCTGGCGTTGCTGCCGTGGACCCCGGAGCTGCGCCAATGGCAGGCGCGGGTCGCCCTGCTGCGGCAGCTCGACCTGGCCCAGGGCGGCGACAGCGAATGGCCTGACCTTGGCGACGAGGCCCTGCTGGCGACCCTGCCGGACTGGCTGCAACCCTATCTGGGCAAGGTCACCCGCCTCAGCCACTTCGCCAACCTCGACCTCTCCTCGATCCTGCGCAACCTGCTGCCCTGGCCGCTGCCCCAGCGTCTCGACGAATGGGCGCCGGTGCATATCGGCGTGCCGTCGGGTTCGAATATCCGCGTCGACTACAGCGAGCACCCGCCGGTGCTGGCGGTGCGCATGCAGGAGCTGTTCGGCCTGGCCGACACCCCGCGCATCGCCCAGGGCCGGCAGAAGGTCCTGCTGCACCTGCTCTCGCCCGCGCGGCGGCCGGTGCAGGTGACCCAGGATCTGGCCAACTTCTGGCGCAGTACCTATGCGGAGGTGAAGAAGGATCTGAAGGGGCGCTATCCGAAGCACTACTGGCCCGATGACCCGCTGGTGGCGGAGGCCACCGCGCGGGCCAAGCCACGCGGGACCTGATCTCGATTCGATGGGCTCAGTCACTCAAGGGCGGTTCTTTGGCAGAACCGTCCGAGACACCGGTGTTTCGAGTTTCCAGCACATGTCGAGCCGTCTGTTCGATGTAGTCGAAGACCTCTTCGCTGGTGACGTACTGGAACTGCTTGCGACGGTTTTTCGAAATGACGCCGTCATTCGACAGACACATCATCACTAATCTCGAAAGCTCGCTACCGCGTACGTCAAATCGCTCGTCGGTCATTTTGTAGACCACGTCGAAAGCCTCCAGAAACGCGGTTTCTTCACGCATGTCGACCTCCAGAGCCTGTCTGGCCATCTGGAGTGTAAACAGCACGCACGGTGTAGCGTCCCAATACCGGTAAAGGGCACTGGATCCCTTGAAGTCGAGGGTAACGGTGTCGGCATCGATCCAGCGCACATCCCAGAACTCCCTTGTCGGTCGCGAGAAGCTTTGCAGTGTTTCGAGATAGAGCAACTCGGCATTTTTCATTGCTACCGAGACGGGCAGAAGCAAGCCGTTTTCGAGGGCGCCAGCTCGACATAGGGCCTGATGGATGAGAAAGCGGGACAAGCGCCCATTGCCATCCATGAATGGATGAAGAAAGACGAAGCCGAATGAAATGATACCGGCTGCGATCAGCGGGTCGATTTGAGAGGGCGCGTCATTGGCAAAGCGCATCAGGCTTTCCATGAGCTCCCGGCATAGCTCGGGAGGCGGCGGCACATAGGTGATTCCCGCTGCCCCCCGCATTCCATTGGTTCCGAGATGGTTTTGTTGGTGACGGAAGGTCGCCGCCAGATCAAAGGGGTTCGTTACGGTGGAGTTTTGCAACCCGACCAGATAGTCCTCGGTCAGCGGCTGGCGGTCATGGGCTTGCCGAAGTAACTGGATAAAGCGCTTGGACTTGTCTTGCGTTGGGGCTTCGCGTTCGATTGCGAACGAGTCCTGGGTCTCGTGCAGATAGGCCCAGTTGATCGCCCGGTCCATCATCAGCGGAGGTAGTGAGGCAATGAATGCCTTGGCTCTGCCGAGGATGTCGTGGGTCAGCAAATCGGTAATCGCTACTGTGCGCTCGACAGTGACGCAGTAACCCGGTTCTCCAAGGCCATTGAACTCGACCCGCCATTTCGAGTTCCGGTTGCCGGGGCGTGTGATGTAGTGCTTGGGGTCGAAAAGCTGGACGAATCGTCCTTGTACAGGAGCGTGCTGTGTTATCTCCTGGCCCGTGAAGGTTTCCCAGAGATAACAGGCTTTGCGGATATAGACCCCGTTCGGAGAATGAGCAAGAGCTGTTTCGAGCTCGGCAGCAGGTATCTGCGGCAGCACTTGAGCGAGAAGCGAGAGATTCACGCCTTCATGTTTCAGGGCGAAGAGGGAGTTTCCAAGCAGGTCGTCCGGATCTGGCGCCATTTTCGATGGTACTGCCAGGGTAAGCCCGATTTCCTTGATTCGGGTAACTGGCTGCACAATGGCCGGGCGTCTTACCGGCAATGCCGTGATACCCGGTCGATCCCGCAGCACTGCATACCCTGCATATCGCATGAGCTTTTCCTCTCATTTGTTCTTTTTCGCCAGGATTTTCTTCACTGAGCGAAGAAAATCTTCAGTTATGGCGATTGTGCCTACTTTTTCTTCACTTTCCAGCAAGGCTGTGAAGAGGGGCGGACCAGGTGATCCGCCAGATAGCATGAACGAAAAGTAAAGCTCGGAAGAGGCTGAGGGGGTTGAGCAGGTGTCAGCCCGCTTCGGAGAAGTCGGCAACCTTGACGTTGCGACGCAGCCCGCCGGTCAGCACCAGCAGGTACACCAGGCCAATGGCGAACCAGCCCAGGCCGATGCTCAGGGTCAGGGCCGACAGGCTGGTCCACAGCCACAGGGTCAGGCCCAGGCCGACCAGCGGCACCAGGCCGTGCAGCAGCAGGCTCTTGCCTTCGACCTTGGCCAGCAGGTGGGTGCGCAGCACCGCCATGTTCACCGCCGAGAAGGCCACCAGCGCGCCGAAGCTGATCAGCGAGGCCAGGGTGCCGAGGTCGATGACCAGCGCCACCAGGGAAATCAGCGAGACCAGCAGGGTGGCATTGACCGGCGTGCCGAAGCGCGGCGACAGGGTGCCGAAGAAACGCTCCGGCAGCAGCCGGTCGCGGCCCATGCTGTAGATGATCCGCGATACCGCCGCCTGCGAGGCCAGGGCCGAGCCGAGGCTGCCGGCGACATAGGCGGCGGTGAAGAAGTTGGCGAGGAACTGCCCGCCGATCCTGACCATCACTTCGTTTGCGGCTGTGTCGGTGTTGTCGAAATGGCTGCCGGGGTAGGCCAGCTGGCTGAGGTAGGCGAGCAGGGTGAACAGCACGCCGGCGGCCAGGGTGGTCAGCATGATCGCCCGTGGCACGGTGCGGCGCGCGTCGCGGGTTTCCTCGGCGAGGGTGGACACCGCATCGAAGCCGAGGAACGACAGGCACAGGATCGCCGCGCCGGCCATCAGCGGGTTGAAGCCTGGCTGGCTGCCATCGCCGCGCAGGGGCGCCAGCCAGTCGATCGGGCCGCTGCCCAGGGTCTGGCAGGACAGCGCGACGAACACCACGATGAAGATGATCTGCGCGCCGACGATCAGGTTGCTGGCCTTGGCCACCGAGCGGATGCCCATCACGTTGAGCACCGTCACCAGGGCGATCGACGCCAGCACGAAGACCCAGGCCGGGATGGCGGGGAAGGCGATATTGAGGAACAGCCCGATCAACAGGTAGTTGATCATCGGGATGAACAGGTAATCGAGCAGCAACGACCAGCCGGCGAGAAAGCCGACATTCGGGCCGAAGGCGATGTTGGTGTAGGAGTACGCCGAGCCGGCCACCGGAAAGCGCTTGACCATGATCCCGTAGGACGCGGCGGTGAACAGCATCGCCAGCAGGGTCACCAGGTAGGCCCCGGCGGTACGGCCACCGGTGGTTTCGGTGACGATGCCGTAGGTGGTGAAGATGGTCAGCGGGACCATGTAGACGAGCCCGAAGAAAACCAGGGCCGGAAGGCCGAGCACGCGGCGAAGTTGATCGTCGCCAGCGGCCGCTGTCGTGGAGTGCTGCTTGGTCATGGATGTCCCTTTGTATTTTTTATAGGGCTGCACGCGCGAATCGCGAATGGATGAGGTGGCGATACCTGCCGGTGGGTCCGTGTTTGCGGCCTAGGCTAGCGGGGTGGACGGGGAAAGAACATTGCAGCGCTGCAAGGTGTTATTGCCGAATTGCCAGATTGGCTCTCCTGGATGTTGTTCTTTCGGGCCTCATCGCTGGCAACGCCAGCTCCCACATGCATTGGCGGTGTACTCGGTACCTGTGGGAGCTGGCGTTGCCAGCGATAGGGCCCGAAAGAGCAATCTCAGTCTCGATAACCCAACGCCGCCGAGATCTCCCGGCTCGCCGCCAGCAATGCCTGCAGGAATGCCTCCTGCGCCACCGGCGTATCCATCACCGCATCCGGCCCGGACAGGTTGATCGCCGCGGTGATCGCGCCACTGTGATCACGAATCCCGGCGGCAATCGCCGTTGAGTAGTCCGAGCGGTGCAGCACCCAGCCACGCTGGCGGTCCTCGGCAATCAGCTGCTGCAACTCCGGCAAGGTACGCGGTGCGGGCGGTGGGTAATCATCCAGGCGCACATGCTGGTACAGCTGGCTCAAGGCGCCCTCGCTCAACCCCGTCAGCAACACCCGGCCCAGCGCCGTGCCGTGGCAGGGCAGGCGGGTGCCGATGGGAATATTCACCGTCAGCCGTTGCGGGGCGAAGGCGCGGTAGACGTAGAGGCTGTCGGTCTGTTCGCGGATGCTCAGGTGGCAGGACAGCGAGGTGCGGTCGCGCAGGTCGTTGAGGTGCGGCATGGCCACTTCGACGATGTCACGGCTGGCGAGGTAGGCGAAGCCGTCGGAGATGACCCGGCTGCCCAGCTCGAAATCGCTGCGCCCGGCCTTGCGCAGGTAGCCCATGTCGACCAGGGTCTGGACGATGCGGTAGACCGCGGACGGGCTGATCTCCAGGCGCTCGGCCATGTCCTGCATGCTCAGGCTGCGTTGGCGGGCGTTGAACATGCCGAGGATGGTCAGGCCGCGCTGGAGGGCGGGGACGCGGTAGTCGAGGGGTTCGATGGCGGTCATGGATTGAAGTCCTGTGGTGGCTGGGACGGCCCTATCGCTGGCAATGCCAGCTCCCACAGGGTTCTGCGGTGTACGCGATCCTTGTGGGAGCCGGCGTTGCCGGCGATGGGGCCGGGTCAGGCGAGCAAGGTCTCCAGGCTCACCGGCAACCCGCCAAACTCGCCCATGGCATCCAGCAGCGCCGCCTGGAAGTACTCCAGCGACGCCCGGTCGAACAGGATGTGGAAGCGCGGCAACTCGGCGCTCCCGGCATTGATCACGATGGCATTCAGCCGCGCTACCGAAGTCTGCGCCACGCTGCCGACGGGGAAGGCCTGCGGGCGCAGGTCCACGCCACAGACCTTGGCCATCACCTCGGCAATATGCCGGCCGGACAACTGCACCCAGGCATGACTGTCCTGCCGTGGCAGCAGATAGTTGCGTTGCTCGCCGAGCTCCCAGCCGGCTTCTTCGGCGGCAATCCGCTGCCCCCGATCCGCCAGGCTGCCCAGCAGGAAATACTCGGTCTGCGACAACCGCGCCACCAGGGTGCCGTCGTCACCCAGCACCGCCCGGTTGGGCGCCTCCGGCAGCGCATAACCGCGCGCCGTCAGCCAGCCGGCGGCGTCCACGCCACGGAAACCGACCCGTGGCAGGTCGGTCAGGTCGATGAGCGCACAGCGCTCGATAGGATTGAGACTGGTCATGGCTCACAGCTCCTGGCGCTGGTTGTCGGGATCGAGGAACGGCAGTTTCACCACCGTGGCCTGCACTATTTCACCGCCTTCGACGCGGATCGGAATGCGCGTGCCCGGCTCGGCCTGGTCGGCGCCGGCATAGGCCAGGCCGATGATCTGGCCGAGGGTCGCCGAGTACTCGCAGGAAGTGACGTTGCCGCTGATGTCCGCACCCTTGAGCACCAGATGTCCTTCCAGCGGTTGGCTGCTGCCCTTGGGCAGGCTGAAGCCCACCAGTTTGCGCTTGAGCGGCTGGCGTTCGAGGATCTCGATGGAGCGCTTGCCGACGAAGAACGGCTTCTTGCGACCGATCGCCCATTGCATGTCGATCTCGCCCGGGTGGGTCATGCCGTCGGTGTCCTGGCTGATGATCACGTGGCCTTTTTCCAGACGCAGCAGGCGCTGGCTTTCCACGCCGAACGGGCGGATACCGAACTCGGCCCCGGCCTCCATCAGCACATCCCAGAGCTTGCCGCCGTGCCGCGCAGGCACGTGGATTTCATAGCCGAGCTCGCCGACGAAACCGACCCGCATCAGCCGCGCCGGAATCCCGGCCACGCTGCCGGTGCGCACACCGAGATAAGGGAAGCCCTCGGCGGACAGGTCGACGTCGCTGCACACCTTCTCCATCACCTTGCGCGACAGCGGTCCGGCCACGTTCACCGCCGCCAGCGCTGCGGTGACGTTGGCGATATCCACGTCCAGGCGCCATTGCGCGTTCCACTTGAGCATCTGCTGGTAGATGCGGTCGACGCCGCTGGTGGTGGCGGTCACGTAGAAGTGCCGCTCGGCCAGGCGGGCGATCACGCCATCGTCGATCACCACGCCGTGTTCGTTGGTCATCAGGCCGTAGCGGGTACGGCCCACCGGCTGCTTGGCGAACGGCATGGTGTACATGCGCTCCAGCAGTTCGGCGGCATCCGGCCCGCGCACGTCGAGGCCGCCGAGGGTCGAGACATCGATGATGCCGACCTTCTCCCGCACATGAAGAACCTCTTCCTGCATGCAGCGCTCACGCTCATCCGGCTTGCCGTAGTAGGCCGGGCGCTGCCAGATGCCGGCCGGCATCAGCTTGGCGCCGGCGGCGACATGGCGGCTGTGCATGGCGGTCTGCCGATACGGGTCGAAGGCACGTCCGGCGACATGCGCCAGCTTCTCCGCCTCGAACGGCGGACGCGCGGTGGTCACCCCGGTTTCGCTGATGCTGCGGCCAGTCGCCTGGGCGACCAGGCGCGCGGTCGGCAGTGCCGAGTGACGGCCTTGCGACGGCCCCATGCCGACGGTGGAGAAGCGCTTGACCAGTTGCACGTCGCGATAGCCATGGCGGGTGGCGTTGACGATATCGCGCACCTGCAGGTCTTCGTCGAAGTCGACGAAATCCTTGCCTTTCGGGTGGGCGAAGATCGGCCATTCGAAGTTGACCCGCGCCTCGCCGGCGAACTCGACGGCGCCGACACCCGGCTCCAGTCCCAGCGCCTGCACGGCGGCAGCGGCGACCCGGCTGCCATCGAGCAGCACGTTATCCAACTGATGGCGACCGTTCACCGAGCCGGCGACCCGCAGCCCCTCCGGCAGCCCGCTGATGGCGAACTCGGCGCGCTGCTCGTCATAGGCCAGCTTGCCCCCGGCCTGGCACAGCAACTGGTACACCGGCATGTAGCCGGCGGACATGCACAGCAGGTCGCAAGCCAGGGTCAGGCCCTGCTCGGCCACCTTGCCTTGCGCGGTGATGCGGCGGATCTCCACGCCGCTGACATGGCGCATGCCTTTCTCGTGCAGCGCCTCGTACACGGTGCTGCCGAGATGAACCGGGACTCCGCGCTTTTCCAGGGCGACTTTCAGGGCCATGTCGGCCGGCTGCTGGCGCATGTCCACCAGCGCCGCGACCTGCACACCCTGGTCGGCGAGGTCGAGGGCGGCCAGGTAGCCGTCGTCGTTGCCGGTCAGCACCACGCCGCATTTGCCCGGTTTCACCGCGTACAGCTTCATCAGGCGCTGCGCGGCGCTGGCCAGCATCACCCCCGGCAGGTCGTTGTTGCGGAACACCACAGGCTGATCGAACGAGCCGGCGGCGACGATGCACTGTGTGGCGCGCACCTTGTACATGCGCTTGCCCTGGATCACCGGCAGGTAGTTGTCGGTGAACCAGGCGTTGCAGGTGGCCTGGGTCAGCACCTGGATATTGGCGTGGCCTTGCACGGCGGCGAGCAGTTCGCGGCGCAGGGCGTCGGCGCGCTGGCCTTCGATATCGAAGCGGGCGTAGGTCAGCGAACCGCCGAGTACCGTCTGCTGTTCGATCAGCAGCACCCGTGCGCCGGCATTGGCGGCGGTGAGGGCGGCGCTGAGACCGGCCGGGCCCGCGCCGATCACTGCCACATCAACAAAGAGGTAGGCCTTGTCGTAGTACTGCGGCTTGAAGTTCAGGTCGAGCACACCGAGGCCGGCTTTCTTGCGGATCAGCGGTTCCCAGATCTTCCACATGCCCTTGGGCTTGAAGAACGAGCGGTAGTAGAAACCCACCGGCATGAAGCGCGAGAACTTGCCGAGGTAGGCGTCGCGGTCGCTGTCCAGCGAGCCGTTGAAGTTCTGCCCGGTGACGGTCATGCCGGCGGCAAGCACCTGGGCGTCGGCCAGCACGTTGGGTTCGTCCGGCAGTTGCACCAGGGTGTTGGCATCCTGCCCGGCCATGGTCAGCGGGCCGCGCGGGCGGTGGTATTTGAACGAGCGCGAAAGCAGCCAGCGGCCGTTGGCGAGCAGGGCGCTGGCGATGCTGTCGCCGGCAAAGCCCTGGTAATCGCTGCCGTCGAAACTGAAACGCAGGGGCTGCTGGCGGTCGATCAGCAGGCCCATGGGGGCGGGAAGGCGGCTCATCCGGCGATCTCCTGGACGGGGGCGGCGAAGTCGACGCGCTGGTTGAAGATTTCCTTGGCATCGAAGGTGCGCAGGATCTGGTCGGTGACGGTGTGGCGCTCGGCGAGGAACCAGTAGCTGGAGGCGTTATGCATCCACCACTCGCGGACCACCCCGGCCTCGTTGTCGCTGTTGAATACGTAGTCGGCCCATTCGGCGTCGGTGCAGGTGGCCGGGTCGGGCATCACCTTGAACTCGCCACCGTAGGTGAACTCGCTGATATTGCGCGGCCCGTTGAGCGGGCAATTCATGATCTTCATGGCATTCCCCTTAGTGGCTGGCCGCCGTGGCGCCCATCTCGTTGACCTGCTGGAAGGTGCTGAAGCGTTCGAGGGCGAACGGCTTGATCAGCTCCGGCACGCGGCCGCCGCTGGCGACCAGCTCGGCCATGGTCTTGCCGCAGATCGGCGTCGACTTGAAGCCCCAGGTGCCCCAGCCGGCGTCGAGGTAGTAATTCTTCACCGGCGACAGGCCCATGATCGGGCTGTAGTCCGGGGTCATGTCGGTGATCCCGGCCCACTGGCGCATCAGCTTGGCGTTGGCCATGAACGGGAACATCTCGATGGCGTGAGCCAGCAGGCTTTCCTTGAGGTCCAGGGTCGAGCGGGTGTTGTACAGCGGGTACGGGTCGGAGCCGCCGCCGAAGACGATCTCGCCGCGGCTGGTCTGCTGCACGTAGCAGTGCAGGGCCGACGAGCTCACCAGCGGGTCGAGGAACGGCTTGAACGGCTGGGTCACCATGGCTTGCAGCGGGTAGGTGTGGATCGGTGCGCGGATCCCGGCCTTCTTCAGCATCAGCGAGCTGGCGCCAGCGATGGCCTGGACCGCGCAGCCGCATTTCACCGTACCGCGGTTGGTCTTCACCGCCGTGATGCGGCCGTTCTCGATCACCAGGTCCTGCACCTCGGTGAGCTGGTGGATCTCCACCCCGCGCTTGGCCGCCTGCTTGGCGTAGCCCCAGGCCACGGCGTCGTGGCGGGCGGTGGCGCCGTCGATGTGCCAGAGCCCGGCGAGTACCGGGATGTGGCCGGGGTCGAGGTTGAGGGTCGGCACCAGTTCGCGGATCTGCTGGCGGTCGATCATCTCGGTACGGCCGCCGAAGTGCTTGTTCACTTCGGCGCGCTGGCGGAAGGCGCGCACCGTGGCGTCGGTGTGGGCCAGGGTCAGTTGGCCGCGCTCGGAATACATGATGTTGAAATCGAACTCGTTGGACAGCTCCTGGAACATCCGCACCGACTCGATATAGAAGCGCACGCCTTCGCTGGTCAGGTAGTTGGAGCGGATCACCGCGGTGTTGCGCGCGGTGTTGCCGCCGCCCAGGTAGGACTTCTCCAGCACCGCGACATTGGTGATGCCGTGGTACTTCGACAGGTAGTAGGCGATGGCCAGGCCATGGCCGCCGGCGCCGATGATCACCACGTCGTAGGAGGACTTCAGTTCGGTCGGCGGCGGCAGGTCGACTTCCGCCGGATACTCGGAACTGAGGCCGTATTTCAGGAGATTGAAGGGCATGTGGCCTCCTGTTGCAGGCGCGCGGCGGTCAGGGTGTTTTTCATCAGGAAGGCGATGGTCATCGGGCCGACGCCACCGGGCACCGGGGTGATGGCCGCGACCTTGGGCAGGGCGCTGTCGAAGTCCACGTCGCCGACCAGGCGCGAACGCTCTCCTTCGGTGATGCGGTTGATGCCGACATCGATCACCACCGCACCGGGCTTGAGCCAGTCGGCATCCACCAGGCGCGGACGGCCGACGGCGGCGATGACGATGTCGGCCTGGCGGCACAGCTCTTTCAGGTTGGCGCTGCGCGAGTGGACCACGGTCACCGTGCAATGGGCCTTGAGCAGCAGGGCGGCCATCGGCTTGCCGACGATGTTCGAGCGGCCGATCACCACCGCGTGCTTGCCGCTGATATCGCCCATGCAGTCTTCCAGCAGGCGCATGCAGCCGGCGGGGGTGCAGGGCGTCAGTACATCGCGGCCCTGGCTCAGGCCGCCGACGTTCTCGGCGTGGAAACCGTCGACATCCTTGAGCGGGTCGATGGCCTGGAGCACGCGGGTTTCATTGATATGGCCCGGTAGCGGCAACTGCACGAGGATGCCGTGGACGCTGGCGTCGGCATTCAGTTCGCCGATCAGGCCGAGCAACACGGCCTCGCTGGTGTCCGCCGGCAGGCGGTGTTCGCGGGACTGGATGCCGCATTCCTCGGCGCGCAGCACCTTGTTGCGCACGTAGACATGGCTGGCCGGGTCGTCGCCGACCAGCACCACGGTCAGGCCCGGGGCGATGCCCTGGGTCTTCATGTCCGCGACCTGGGCCTTCACTTCGGCGAGCACGCGGGCGGCGGCGGCCTTGCCGTCGATCAACTTGATGGGGGCTGGAGTATTCACCGGAAGATCACCGTGCGGTCGCCATTGAGGAATACCCGGTGCTCGAGGTGGTATTTCACCGCCTTGGACAGGGCTACGGTTTCGGTATCGCGGCCGACGCTGACCAGATCGTCGGCCAGGTAGGCGTGGTCCACGCGCTGCACTTCCTGCTCGATGATCGGGCCCTCGTCGAGGTCGGAGGTGACGTAGTGGGCGGTGGCGCCGATCAGTTTCACGCCACGGGCATAGGCCTGGTGGTACGGCTTGGCGCCCTTGAAGCCGGGCAGGAACGAGTGGTGGATATTGATGGCGCGGCCGGCAAGCTGTTTGCACAGGTCATCGGAGAGGATCTGCATGTAGCGGGCCAGCACCACCAGTTCGGTGCCGGTTTCCTCGACGATCTGCAGCAGCGCCGACTCCTGCTGGGACTTGGTGTCCTTGGTCACCGGCAGGTAGATGAAGCGGATGCCCTCGCGCTCGGCCATGGGCCGCAGGTCGAGGTGGTTGGAGACGATGGCGGTGATCTGCATGTCCATCTCGCCCTTGTGGTGGCGGTAGAGCAGGTCGGCCAGGCAGTGGTCGTACTTGCTGACCATCAGCAGCACGCGCATCGGCTGGTTGCTGCCGTGCAGGCTCCAGTCCATGGCCATGCGCTTGGCCACGGCGTCGAAACCTTGCTCGACTTCGTCGATGTCGCCTTCGTAGTGGTCGTTGAAGCGGAACACCGCGCGCATGAAGAAGCGCCCGCTGGTGTCGTCGTCGAATTGCGACATCTCGCTGATGTAGCAGCCTTTTTCCGCCAGGTAGGTGGTTACCGCCGCGACGATGCCGGAGGTGGCCGGACAGCTGATCTTGAGGATGTAGTGGCTGGTGGCGTGATGCATTTCGGGTCCTCGGATGAAGTGGCGGCAGCGGTCGCAAGGCGGAAATTTCAGCGGTGAAGCGATGTTTTGTCGGTGAAGATTATTTATTGGTGGGAATAAAATATTCCTTTTGCGCTTTTATAGGCGAAAGGAAGGTGCAGGTCTAGCCTGTGGGGAAAATTTTTATCTTGGGAGGAAACTTCAGGGCAGGGGATTTTGGGGGGAGGCTGATGGCTTCATCGCTGGCAAGCCAGCTCCCACAAGGTCAGCGCAGGTCTTGAGCCATGTGCATCCTGTGGGAGCTGGCTTGCCAGCGATAGGGCCCTGAAGAGCACTAGAGAACTTCAGTCATTCCCATAGTTCATGATCGACAACAACTTGATCGGCACCTGCACCAGCTTCTCCGGCCCATGGGGCACATCGCCGTCGAAGGTCAGGCTGTCGCCCGCCTGCATGTGATAGAGCTGGTTGCCATGCCGGTACACCAGTTCACCCTCCAGCAGATGCAGGAACTCGGTGCCCGGATGGGCGAAGGTCGGAAACTCCTCGCTGGCGTCATCCATGCTCACCATGTATGCCTCGAAGTTCTTCTTCGGCCCGCGGGTGTGGTTGAGCAGGTGATAGGTGTGGCCCTTCTCGGTGCCGCGGCGCACCACTTCCATGCCTTCGCCGCCCTTGACCAGGATGGCGCTGCCGTCCGGCTGGTCGTACTGACTGAACAGCTTGGACATGGGCATGCCCAGCACGTCGCACAGGCGGCTGAGGATATCCAGGCTGGTGGAGACCTGGGCGTTCTCGATCTTGCTCAGCATGCCCTGGCTGATCCCGGCGATGCGCGCCACATCGGCCAGTTTCAGTTCCTGGGCCTGGCGCTCGCGGCGGATCTGCATGCCCAGGTACTGCTCCAGGCGCAGGCGGGGAGGGGTGTCGGTGGTCACGGTCGGTCAATCCTGCTTGTTTTCGGTTCAGGAAAATTAATTTCGCACTGAGAAAGTGCAAAAAATCCCGACCTGGGGTGGATCAAGGTCGGGACTTTCCTCGGATGAAAGAGAGTTTCCCATATAAACAGCAGGCCGGTGCAATGCCGGGGCCATTTCTTCCTGTGTCTTGAAAACTGGCAAGCGCCTTGCATTCCTGTCAGGAAACTAAATTTCCTTGATGGAATTAGACGTACCTGACCACCTTGTTCTCCTGCCTTATTCGACCGCCTTGCCCTTTTCCAGGAGTGAAGAAACATGTTGCCAGTTGAAACGCAGCGCATCATCGAACAGCACGGCATCAAGTACGTGCTCGCCCAGTTCGTCGATATCCATGGCGCCGCGAAGACCAAGTCGGTGCCGGTCAACGGGCTCAAGGCGGTCGCCGAGGATGGTGCCGGCTTTGCCGGGTTCGCCATCTGCGGCATGGGCATGGAACCCCACGGCCCGGACTTCATGGCCCGCGGCGATCTCTCCACGCTGATTCCGGTGCCATGGCAGCCAGGCTACGGCCGCATCGTCTGCATCGGCCACGTCAACGGCCAGCCATGGCCCTACGACACCCGCTACGTCCTGCAACAGCAGGTACAGCGCCTGAAGGACAAGGGCTGGACCCTGAACACCGGCCTGGAGCCCGAATTCAGCCTGTTCCGCCGCGATGCCGCGGGCAAGCTGCAACTGGTGGACGCCTCCGACAACCTCGACAAGCCCTGCTACGACTACAAGGGCCTGTCGCGCTCCCGCGAATTCCTCGAACGCCTGACCGAAGCCCTGCAACCGGTGGGCTTCGACATCTACCAGATCGACCACGAGGACGCCAACGGCCAGTTCGAGATCAACTACACCTACAGCGACGCCATGGAGTCGGCCGACCGCTTCACCTTCTTCCGCATGGCCGCCGGCGAGATCGCCAACGACATGGGCATGATCTGCTCGTTCATGCCCAAGCCTGATCCGAAGCGCGCCGGCAACGGCATGCACTTCCACCTGTCGATCGCCAGCGCCACCAACAAGAACCTGTTCCATGACGCCAGCGACCCGAGCGGCATGGGCCTGTCGAAGATGGCCTACCACTTCGCCGCCGGCCTGCTGGCCCATGGCCCGGCCCTGTGCGCCTTCGCCGCGCCGACCGTCAACTCCTACAAGCGCCTGGTGGTGGGCCGCTCGCTGTCCGGTTCGACCTGGGCCCCGGCCTTCGTCGCCTTCGGTTCCAACAACCGCTCGGCCATGGTCCGCGTGCCCTATGGCCGCCTTGAATTCCGCCTGCCGGACGCCGGCTGCAACCCGTACCTGGTGACCGCCGCGATCATCGCCGCCGGCCTCGACGGTATCGAGCGCCAACTGGAGCCGGACTTCGTCTGCAACGAAAACCTCTACACCCTCAGCCTCGAAGAGATCGCCGCGCGCGGCATCAAGACCCTGCCGCAGTCGCTCAAGGAAGCCACCGACGCCCTGGCCGCCAACCCGCTGTTCCGCGAGGTGCTGGGCGCCGAGATCGTCGACGAGTTCATCCGCCAGAAACGCATGGAGTGGGTGGAGTACAGCCGGCATGTCTCCGACTGGGAGATCCAGCGCTACACCGAATTCTTCTGACAAACCTATTCCCGTTTCATCTGCCCCAAGGAGACATCCCATGTGCGGAATCGTTGGTCTTTACCTGAAGAAGCCCGAGCTCGAAAGCCAGCTCGGCAAACTGTTCGAACCCATGCTCGAAGCCATGACCGATCGCGGCCCGGACAGCGCCGGCTTCGCCATCTACGGCGATGAAGTGGCCGACGGCTGGGTCAAGCTGACCCTGCAGGCCAGCGACATCGGCTACGACTGGAAAGCCCTGATGGGCGCGCTGGAAGGCCGCCTGGGCTGCTCGCTGGACTGGTTCCAGAACGCCAGCGCCGCCGTGCTCAAGGCCCACAGCGCCGAAGAGCCGGTACGTGCCGCCCTCGCCGAACTGGCCCCGGACGTGCGCATCATGAGCGCCGGGCAGAGCATCGAAATCCTCAAGGGCATGGGCTTGCCGAAAGAAATCTCCGAGCGCTTCGGCCTCAAAGGCATGAAGGGCAGCCACATCATCGGCCACACCCGCATGGCCACCGAAAGCGCCGTGACCATGGAAGGCAGCCACCCGTTCTCCACCGGCGCCGACCTGTGCCTGGTGCACAACGGCTCGCTGTCCAACCACTTCCGCCTGCGCCAGGAACTCAAGCGCGAAGGCATCACCTTCGAGACCGACAACGACACCGAAGTCGCCGCCGGCTACCTGACCTGGCGCCTGCGCCAGGGCGACAGCCTCAAGGAAGCCCTGGACAAGTCGCTGGAAGACCTCGACGGCTTCTTCACCTTCGCCATCGGCACCCGCAACGGCTTTGCCGTGATCCGCGACCCGATCGCGTGCAAGCCGGCGATCCTCGCCGAAACCGAGGACTACGTCGCCATGGCCTCCGAATACCAGGCACTGGCCAGCCTGCCGGGCATCGACAAGGCGAAAGTCTGGGAACCCGAACCCGCCACCATGTACATCTGGGAACGTGCCTGAGGAGCATTCATATGAAAACCATCGACCTGTCCAGCGCCTCGGTGCGTGAACTGAACCAGACCCTGCACGGCGAAGTGCAGGACCGCGAGTGGGTGGTCACCCACCCCGACGGCAAGCACAACCTGGCGGTAGGCCTGAACCAGGCCGTGAGCATCGATATCCAGGGTCATGCCGGCTACTACTGCGCCGGGATGAACCAGAAGGCGAGCATCACCGTGCACGGCAACGTCGGCGTCGGCGTGGCGGAAAACATGATGTCCGGCTCGGTGCGGGTCAAGGGCAGCGCCTCCCAGGCCGCCGGTGCCACCGCCCATGGCGGCCTGTTGGTGATCGACGGCGATGCCGGTGCCCGTTGCGGGATTTCCATGAAGGGCGTCGACATCGTGGTTGGCGGCAGCATCGGCCACATGAGCTGCTTCATGGCCCAGGCCGGGCGCCTGGTGGTCTGCGGCGATGCCGGCGATGCGCTGGGCGACTCGCTGTACGAGACCCGTATCTACGTGAAGGGCACGGTCAAGTCGCTGGGCTCGGACTGCATCGAGAAAGAGATGCGCGCCGAGCATATCGCCGAGGTCGCCGAGCTGCTCAACCGCGCCGGCTTCGACGAAGACCCGGCCAGCTTCAAGCGCTACGGCTCGGCACGCCAGCTGTACAACTTCAAAGTCGACAACGCGTCCGCCTACTGATCCGCGGCCAGGAGTATTCCCATGAGCGAAAAACACACCCCCGTGCTGCGCGAGTCGGCCACCTTCGACCGCCTGACCATCCAGGAAATCCAGCGCGCTGCCGAAACCGGCATCTATGACATCCGTGGCGGCGGCACCAAGCGCAAGCTGCCGCACTTCGACGACCTGCTGCTGCTCGGCGCCTCGGTCTCGCGTTATCCGCTGGAAGGCTACCGGGAGAAATGCGGCACCGATGTGGTCCTCGGCACCCGCTTCGCCAAGAAGCCGATCCACCTGAAGATCCCGGTGACCATCGCCGGCATGAGCTTCGGCGCGCTGTCGGCCAACGCCAAGGAAGCCCTGGGCCGTGGCGCCACCATCGCCGGCACCAGCACCACCACCGGCGACGGCGGCATGACCCCGGAAGAGCGTGGCCAGTCGCAGCACCTGGTCTACCAGTACCTGCCGTCGCGCTACGGCATGAACCCGGATGACCTGCGCAAGGCCGACGCCATCGAGATCGTTCTCGGCCAGGGCGCCAAGCCGGGCGGCGGCGGCATGCTGCTGGGCATGAAGGTGACCGAGCGGGTGGCCGGCATGCGCACCCTGCCGATCGGCGTCGACCAGCGCAGCGCTTGCCGTCACCCGGACTGGACCGGCCCGGATGACCTGGCGATCAAGATCGCCGAGCTGCGCGAGATCACCGACTGGGAGAAACCGATCTACGTCAAGATCGGCGCCAGCCGCCCGTACTACGACGTCAAGCTGGCGGTGAAGGCCGGTGCCGACGTGATCGTTCTCGACGGCATGCAGGGTGGCACCGCAGCGACCCAGGAAGTGTTCATCGAACACGTCGGCATTCCGATCCTGCCGGCGATTCCGCAAGCGGTGCAGGCGCTGCAGGAGATGGGCATGCACCGCCAGGTGCAACTGATCGTCTCCGGCGGTATCCGCAATGGTGCGGACGTGGCCAAGGCCATGGCGTTGGGCGCTGACGCAGTGGCTATCGGCACCGCTGCGCTGGTCGCGCTGGGTGACAACCATCCGCGTCTGGATGAAGAGCTGAAGAAGATCGGTTCGGCGGCGGGTTACTACGATGACTGGCAGAACGGCCGCGACCCGGCCGGTATCACCACCCAGGATCCGGAGCTGTCCAAGCGTCTCGATCCGGTGGAAGCAGGTCGGCGCCTGGCCAACTACCTGCGGGTGCTGGTGCTGGAAGCCCAGACCATGGCCCGCGCCTGCGGCAAGTCGCACCTGCACAACCTCGATCCGGAAGACCTGGTGGCGCTGACAGTGGAAGCGGCGGCGATGGCCCGGGTACCGCTGGCGGGCACCAGCTGGGTGCCGGGGCAGCAGTACTGATTCGATATTGAGGTGTTCTTTCGGGCCTCATCGCCGGCAACGCCGGCTCCCACAAGGATCGCGTGTATCGCTGAACCTGTGGGAGCCGGCGTTGCCGGCGATGAGGCCCGAAAGGTCACAGCAAATGCTGATCAGGGCTCTGGTGGTAGGGGCAACAGCAACTCCGCACTCACCGGCAAATGATCGGAAATCTCCAGCGTATCCTGCTGCACCACCTCGGCCTCCAGCCGCTTCAGCTTGGGACTGTGGAACAGATAGTCCAGCGTCCGGTCCGGCCCATCCAGGCCCGGGTCATTCGGAAAGTGCGTCAGCCACGCCTCGCGGTCCGCTCCGGTCGCCTCGGCATTGGCCGGAATCATCGGGTACTTGTCCCACAACAGATGCAACTCGCTGTCCGCCGAATACAGCGGCTGCTGCTGCGGCTTGAGCCGTCGGTACTGCCCCAGCGGCAACAGGTTGAAATCCCCGCCCAACAGCCATGGCGTGCCCTGGCGCTCCAGCTTGTCCACCATCCCTTCCAGCGCCTGCACCTGGCGCAGTTGCACATCGCTGCCTGCCGCATGCCGGTCCAGCTGCGTATTCAACACCGCCAGTTGCCCGCCCTCGCGCAGCGGCAGATAGCTGACCAGCACCGCCCGTTGCGGTTGGAGCAGGCGGCTGAGGACGTTGTCGGCATCCCGCGGCAGTTGCACCCGCTGCGCGCGCTGGATCGGGTAACGGCTGAGGGTCGCCAAGGTGCGGCCGACACTGCCGGCGATATGCGGATCGGGGACGAATTCGGCTTTCCATTGATACGCCTGCACGGCGCAGGGGTAGAAATCGGCGAGGCGCTCGCGGAGCAGGGCGAGCTGGTCCTGGTAGTCGCTGGCCTTGGCGTTGTTGTCCAGCTCCTGGAGCAGGACGATATCCGGCTGCCGGGCGCGGATCACCCGGGCCACTTCGTCGAGGTTGAAGGCCAGGTCTTCTTCGGTGGGGCGGGTGTCGTCGCCGCGGGCTTCGTCGTACCAGAATACGTAGCGCTTGCCCGCCAGGTACTGCACGTTCCAGGTCATCACCGTCAAGGGTTGGCCCGACTCCAGCGGTTGGCCCGGGCCGTTGCAGGCGACCGGCAGGTCCTCCAGCGGTTCCGGGCGCCAGCCGGCCTGGGAAGCCAGCAGCCAGAGCAGGACGGCGATCAGCAGCAGTAACAGCAGGGCGTTGCGCAGTAGTCGGGTCATCGGGCTCGCACGGGTCGGGACAGATGGTTGAGCATAGCCTCCGGGTTCAGCCGCGTGTCGATGGTGCGTCGCTGATCAGCATGTACAGGCGGAACAGCACCACGGTACTGAACAGTTGCAGGAAGCTGTTGAGCACATTGACCAGCAGTTCCAGCAGTGGGTTCACCTCTTTCGGCAGCAGTTCCAGGGTGATGCCGCCGAACAGCCACAGCGGTGCCATGACCCCGAGCATGCAGGCGAGGATGCGCCAGAAGTGGCCCCTGACCATCTGGAAGCTTTCGCGCATCGCTGCGATCGGCGCATAGCCGCGCAGGACCAGCAGGTACTCGGCGAACACCAGGTTGGTCATCACCCAGATGCCCGGCAGGATGAACAGCGAGATGCCGAACATGATCAGCAGCGAACTGAGCATCACCAGCAGGGCGAACGCCGGCCACAGCTGCAGGGAGCGGGCGAGCAGGTTGCGCTTGAGCGGCTCGTGGCCGTCGCTGCGGGCGTCGAGGTAGAGGATCAGGGCGGCGCTGTACAACGGGTAGAACAGCAGGCCGACGAGCAGGCCGTAGGTCATCGGGGCATCGTCGGGCAACTGGTCGTAGAGCAACTGGGTGCACAGCGCCTCGATGATCACCAGCGGCAGGCACAGCGCGGCGATGCTCAGCAGGTGGCGGCGGAAGAAATACAGGGAGTCGCGCAGAACGGTAAGCGGATTCATGGGTCGATGTCGGAGTCCAGAGCAGGCGGTCACTTTAGCTCAGGGGCCGAACCTGAACAAAGTTTCATGGGACGGCGCGGTTGAAAGCGCCATGCTTGGCCCAATCTTCACTGCAACCGGTAATCCAGAGAGGTCGCGTCATGAATCACGAAGAACAGAACCTGATCGATGGCCTGTTCACCAGGCTGCGCCAGGCCGAGGCCGAAGGCGCCCCGCGCGATGCCCAGGCCCAGGCGCATATCGCCGGGCTGGTTCAGCAGCATGCGGCGGCTCCTTACTACATGGCCCAGGCGATCCTGGTCCAGGAAGCGGCGCTCAAGCGTCTTGATGAACAGAACCGCCAGCTTCAGGCCGAGCTGGCCGAGGCCAAGGCGCGGGCGGCGAGTCCTGCGCCGGCGCAGCAGGGCAGTGGTGGTTTCCTGTCGAGCATCTTCGGCTCCAGCTCGCGGCCGGCGGCACCGAGCCAGCCTGCCGCAGCGCCGGCACCATCCAGCTCCGGCGGCTGGCGTGATGGCCCCGGTGTCGCACCGCAATCCAACTGGGGCGCTCCGCCACCTGCACCACAAGCCGCTCCGGCGCGCAGCGGCGCCAGCAGCTTCCTCGGTGGTGCCTTGCAGACCGCAGCCGGCGTGGCCGGTGGCGTGATGCTGGCGCAGGGCATCAGCAGCCTGTTCCACCACAACTCGCAGCCGGAGGAGATCGTCGAGGTGATCAAGGAAGAGCCGGCCCAGGTCAGCGACCAGGGTGGCTGGAACAACGATGACAGCCAGCGTTATGTAGCCGATGACAGCAGTTATGGCGACGACGGTGGCGGGTTCTTCTCGGATGATGATTACGTCTGAGGATCTTTGTCGTTCTTGATGGCCCTATCGCTGGCAAGCCAGCTCCCACAGGGTTTGGTGGTGTTCACAAAACCTGTGGGAGCTGGCTTGCCAGCGATGAGGCCATCGAATCCACCACAACACCGATGGCATGGCATACTGGGCCCTTTTTGGGGCCCAGGTCCGTTGTGAAGGGAGGTGGTGGTGAAGAAAATCGCCCTGTTCGTCGATGTCCAGAACCTCTACTACACCGTGCGCCAGGCCTATGGCTGCCATTTCAACTACGCCGCCTTCTGGAAAGAGGTGAGCCGCGACGGCGAGATCGTCGAGGCCTTCGCCTATGCCATCGACCGCGGCGACGCCAAGCAGCAGCAATTCCAGCAGATCCTGCGTAACCTCGGTTTCACCGTGAAGCTCAAGCCCTATATCCAGCGTGCCGATGGCTCGGCCAAGGGCGACTGGGACGTGGGCATCACCCTCGATGTGGTGGACGCCGCCCCCCGCGTCGACCAGGTGGTGCTGGCCTCCGGCGACGGTGATTTCGACCTGCTGCTGGAGCGGGTGATCCAGCGCCACGGTGTCGAGGCCGTAGCCTACGGCGTCCCCGGCTTGACTGCCCATTCGCTGATCCGCGCCGCTTCCCGCTATGTGCCCATCGAAGGCGCGCTGCTGCTCAAACACTGAGGTTTTTCGTGGAACGTATCGCTGTCATCGACTTTGAAACCACCGGCATCACCCCCGGCGCCGGCTGCCGTGCCACTGAAGTGGCGGTGGTGATGCTGGAGCAGGGGCGCATTGTCGAGCGCTACCAGAGCCTGATGAACGCTGGCGTGCCGGTACCGGCCTTCGTCGCCGGGCTCACCGGCATCACCACCGCCATGCTGCGCAGCGCGCCGCCGGTGGAGCGGGTGATGAACGAAGTGGCCGAGTTTGTCGGCACTACGCCGCTGCTGGCGCACAACGCGGCCTTCGACCAGAAGTTCTGGGACTACGAACTGAGCCGTATCGGCCGCAGCCGCAGCCAGTCCTTCGCCTGTTCGCTGCTGTTGTCGCGGCGCCTGCTGCCGGCGGCGCCGAACCACAAGCTCGGCACCCTGACCCGCTGGGCCGGGCTGCCCGACACCGGCACCGCGCACCGGGCCATGGCCGATGCGGAAATGGCCGCCAACCTGCTCCAGCACCTCGTGGGCGAACTGCGCCAGACCCATGGTCTGCAACAGCTCGATCACGCCTTCCTGTGCAAGTTGCAGAAAGTTCCTGCCGCCAAGGTTCGCGAGATGCTGAACAAATACCGTTAAGCCTTGGGGCCGCTCTGCGGCCCTTCGCGAGCGAGCTCGCTCCCACGGTATTCGCAAATACTTAAGCCTTCTTCTCCAACTGCCCCAGCGGCACTCGCCGTTCCACCGCGCTGGAGAGAATGATCGACGTCTTGCTGAAGCCGAACTGCGCCACGCGGTTGATCAGATCTTCCAGCTCCGGCATCGACCCCACCGCCGCCTGCATGATCACGCAGGGGTCACCGGTGACCCGGTGGCATTCGGTGAGCTGGGGAATCTGCGTCAGCGCTTCGTAGGCCTGCTGGTTGCCGTGGCTGGCCAGGCGCAACTCGATCACGCACTGGATCGGCAGGCCGATCTTGCTCATGTCGACTTTGGCCTGGTAGCCGGTGATTACCCCGCCGGCCTCCAGCTTGGCCACCCGTTCCGCCACCGCCGGCGCCGAGAGATTCACCGTGCGGGCGAGCTGGGCGAAGGAGGCGCGGCCGTTCTCCAGAAGGGCGGCGAGGAGCATGCGATCGTACTTGTCCATGGGGTCTGCAAGGGGCCTTGTGAAAACGAAGGGAAATGCCTGGAAGATCCGTTCTTTCGAAAGTCCAGGGGCTCGATAAGCGTTTTTTGAAACTTAATTTTACTAGTGGCGCTTTTTAAACTAGCGCCACAACTACTCAAATACGAGCCCCCCATGTCTGCCTCCCGTCGTTTTCCCTGGTTGCTGATCGGTTCCTTCCTTGCCCTCTATCTGGTCTGGGGCTCCACCTACCTGTTCATTCGCATTGGCGTCGAATCCTGGCCGCCCATGTTGATGGCGGGCCTGCGCTTCGTGATCGCGGGCAGCCTGCTGTATGGCTTCCTGCGCTGGCGCGGGGTGCCGGCGCCGACCTGGCAGCAATGGAAGGCGGCGGGGGTGATCGGCGTGTTGCTGCTCAGTTGCGGCAACGGCGGGGTGACCCTGGCCGAGCATGCCGGGGTTGCATCCGGCGTGGCGGCGCTGGCGGTGGCGACGGTGCCGCTGTTCACCTTGTTGTTCGGCCTGTTTTTCGGCCATCGCAATACGCGGCTGGAGTGGGCGGGGATCTTTCTTGGGCTGGTCGGCATTGGTTTGCTCAACCTGGGCTCCAATCTCCAGGCCAGTCCGTTCGGCGCGGCGCTGATCCTGTTCGCCGCAGCGGCCTGGGCCTTCGGTTCGGTGTGGAGCAAAAGCCTGCCGCTGCCCCAGGGGCCGATGGCCAGTGCCGCGGAGATGCTGGTGGGCGGCGTCGCCCTGTTGCTCGGCAGCGCCCTGAGCGGCGAGCGCCTGACCCAGATGCCGACCGCCGCCGGTTGGGGGGCCCTGGCCTACCTAGTGGTGTTCGGCTCGATCATCGCCTTCAGTGCCTACATGTACCTGCTCAAGCATGTGCGTCCGGCGGCGGCCACCAGCTATGCCTACGTCAACCCGGCGGTGGCGGTGCTGCTGGGCATCCTGTTTGCCGGCGAGCAGATCGGTGCCGAGGAGTGCCTGGCGATGGCGGTGATCATCGGTGCGGTGGTGTTGATCGGCATCCCGCAATGGCGCAAGGCGCCGGAGCAACCAGTGATGGCGGCGAAACTGTCCGGGACTCGGTGAAGCACCGCCGAACAGGGTAAACTTCGCGCCATTGCACGAATTCCCCTGACGGTATTTCCATGACATTCGCCAAACTCGGCCTGATCGAACCGCTGCTGCGTGCCCTCGACGGCCTCAACTACAACACCCCGACGCCGGTCCAGGCCCAGGCGATTCCCGCCGTGCTGGCCGGCCGCGACCTGATGGCCGCGGCCCAGACCGGCACCGGCAAGACCGCCGGCTTCGCCCTGCCGCTGCTGCAGCGCCTGACCCTCGAAGGCGCCCAGGTCGCCAGCAACTCGGTTCGCGCCCTGGTGCTGGTGCCGACCCGCGAGCTGGCCGAGCAGGTTCACGCCAATATCCGTGAATATGCCGAGCATCTGCCGCTGCGCACCTACGCGGTGTACGGCGGTGTCAGCATCAACCCGCAGATGATGAAGCTGCGCAAGGGCATCGACCTGCTGGTGGCGACCCCGGGCCGACTGCTCGACCTGTTCCGCCAGAACGCGGTGAAGTTCAACCAGCTCCAGGCCCTGGTGCTGGACGAAGCCGACCGCATGCTCGACCTCGGCTTCGCCGAAGAGCTGCGTTCGATCTACGCCGCCTTGCCGGTCAAGCGCCAGACCCTGCTGTTCTCCGCCACCTTCTCCGACGAGATCCGCCTGATGGCCGGGCAGATGCTCAAGGAGCCGCTGAGCGTCGAGGTCAGCCCGCGCAACGTCACCGCGAGCACGGTCAAGCAGTGGATCGTCACTGTGGATAAAAAGCGCAAGGCCGAGTTGTTCTGCCACTTGCTGCGCAAGCAGCGCTGGAAGCAGGTGCTGGTGTTCGCCAAGACCCGCAACGGTGTGGACCAACTGGTCGAGCGCCTGGTGGGCATGGGCATCAATGCCGACGGCATCCACGGCGACCGCCCGCAGGCTACCCGCCAGCGCGCGCTGGACAGCTTCAAGGC
Organism: Pseudomonas sp. FG98; assembly: GCF_057808595.1. NCBI lineage: Bacteria > Pseudomonadati > Pseudomonadota > Gammaproteobacteria > Pseudomonadales > Pseudomonadaceae > Pseudomonas > Pseudomonas sp. FG98. The sequence goes on from NZ_JBMDIJ010000007.1 coordinate 172,236, forward strand.
GCGGGAAGTGCAGATCCTCGTGGCCACCGACGTGGCGGCGCGCGGGCTGGATATCGATGACCTGCCGCTGGTGGTCAACTTCGACCTGCCGATCGTTGCCGAGGATTATGTGCACCGCATCGGTCGTACTGGTCGCGCGGGCAATACCGGCGAGGCGATCTCGCTGGTGTGTGCCGATGAAGTGCAACTGCTCTCGGCCATCGAGACCCTGACCCGCAAGACCCTGCCACGCCACGACGAGCCGGGCTTCGAGCCGGACCACCGGGTGCCGGTGACCGATGCCAGCGGGCAGATCCTGAAAAAGCCGAAGAAACCGAAGAAGCCCAAGGTCAGTGGCGCCAAGGGCAGCCTGGGACGCTGGATGGACAGCGGCGATGCGCCAGCGGCACCGGCCAAGGCAGTGCGCAAGGTGCCTTCGTTCAATACCGGGCCGAAGAAGCGCAAGCCCTGATTTTTGCTTTGTTCTTGAGGGCCTCATCGCCGGCAACGCCGGCTCCCACAGGTATTGCGCACGCCGCCGGACCTTGTGGGAGCCGGCGTTGCCGGCGATGAGGCCGGTACACACAACCCGTCACTTACGGCCAAGCCACTCCAGCACCCCCAACCCCGCTTTCTTGCCACTGGCAAAACAGGCCGTCAGCAGATACCCCCCAGTCGGCGCCTCCCAGTCGAGCATCTCCCCGGCACAGAACACCCCCGGCACCTGCTTCAGCATCAACCCCTCGTCCAGCGCCTCGAACCTGACCCCGCCCGCACTGCTGATCGCCTCGTCCAGCGGCCGCGGCCGTACCAGCACGATAGGCAGGGCCTTGATCGCCGCCGCCAGTTGCTGCGGATCGGCAAACACCTCCGGCCCGGTCAGCTCGCGCAGCAGCGCGGCCTTGACCCCGTCCAGCCCCAACTGCCCGTGCAGGTGCTTGGCCATCGACCGCGAACCACGCGGCTTGGTCAGTGCCTGGGCAACTTTATCCACAGTGCGGTTCGGCAACAGGTCCAGCAGCAGGGTGGCGCTGCCGTCGCGGTTGATGGCTTCGCGAACCTGCCCCGACCAGGCATACACCAGGCTGCCTTCCACACCACTCTCGGTCAGGACGAACTCGCCGAGTCGCGGCGCCTGCCCCGGCAGGCTCAGGGCGATGTTCTTCAACGGCGCTCCGGCGAACTTCTGCTTGAGCAGATCGCTCCAGGCCGCGACCTCGAAACCGCAGTTGGCCGCCTGCAACGGGGCGATATCTACAGCCCGCTCGGCCAGCCACGGCAGCCAGGCGCCGTCCGAGCCCAGACGCGCCCAACTGCCGCCGCCGAGGGCCAGGATGGTCGCGTCCGGGGTGATCGCCAGTTCGCCCTGTGGATAACCGATCCGCAAGGCACCCTGGTCATTCCAGCCCAGCCAGCGGTGCCGGGTGTGGATAACCACTCCGGCATCGCGCAGGCGCTTGAGCCAGGCGCGCAGCAGCGGCGCGGCTTTCATGTCGCTGGGAAACACCCGGCCCGAGGTGCCGACGAAGGTAGTTATCCCCAGGCCGTGAATCCACTCGCGCAGGCCGTCGGCATCGAAGCCCTGCAACAGCGCGGCGATTTCCCCGCTGCGCTCGGCATAGCGCGAGATAAAGGCCGGGTAGGGCTCGGAGTGGGTGATGTTCATCCCGCCAACTCCAGCCAGGAGAAACTTGCGCCCCACCGAGGGCATGGCGTCGTACAGATCGACCCGGACCCCGGCCAGAGCCAGGACTTCGGCCGCCATCAGGCCGGCGGGGCCGCCTCCGACAATGGCGACGTGGGCGGGAGCGGAGGGGCGGGAATCGGTCATGGCGGCGGCAGGCTGGGGATAAGTGGGCCGCGCATTCTACCCGAGGCGGGCCGGGCAGGGCACTGTACAAAAAACGATCAGAGTCCGCGCAGCCCCGGTTTCAAAGGGGTAAAAGGGCTTTCCCGCAGGTTATCCACAAGCGGTTCCACAGTCATTGTGGGTAATCCAGCACCCGTTGTGCGCTGTGATGGAGGATGCCGTGGCGCCGGGCCAGGGCTTCACGGTCCTTGCTGTAGCCGCCGCCGATCACCCCGACCACCGGGATATCCCGGCCCAGGCAGTGGCGCAGCACGCAGGTATCGCGGGCGGCGACGCCTTCGTCGGTGAGTTGCAGGTAGCCGAGGGCGTCGTCCTTGTGCACGTCGACCCCGGCGTCGTAGAGCACCAGGTCTGGCTGGTACAGCGGCAGCAGGTAGTTCAGGGCGTCGTCGACGATCTTCAGGTACTCGGCGTCGCCCATGCCGCGGTGCAGCGGGATATCCCAGTCGCTGCGGGCCTTGCGTGCGGGGAAGTTCTGCTCGCAGTGCAGCGACACGGTGATCGCATCCGCGGTGTGTTCGAGGATCCGCGCGGTGCCGTCGCCCTGGTGCACGTCGCAGTCGAAGATCAGCACCCGGTGCACCCGTCCGGCCTCCAGCAGGTAATGGCTGATCACCGCCAGGTCGTTGAAGATGCAGAAGCCCGCCGGGTGGTCGTAGTGGGCGTGGTGGGTGCCGCCGGCCAGGTGGCAGGCGATGCCGTGCTGCAGGGCCAGTTCGGCGGTCAGCAGCGAGCCACCCACCGCGCGCACGGTACGCCGGGCCAGGGCTTCGCTCCAGGGCAGGCCGAGGCGGCGCTGGTCCTCGCGGGACAGCTCGCCGTTCATGTAGCGCTCGATATAGCCGCGGTCATGGGCCAGGGCGAGGATATCGTTGGGGCAGATCTGCGGACGGTGCAGCTCGGCATCGGTGGTCAGGCCGCTGGCGATCAGGTGATCGTGCAGCAGGCGGAACTTGTCCATGGGAAAGCGATGCTCCGGGGGGAATTCCGGGCTGTAGTCGTCGTGGTAGACAAGAGGCAGGCGCATGGTCGGTCCGCTGGTGGCAATCGGGCGATCTTGCCAGTTGCCCGGCGAGCTGCGCCAGCGCCGCTCGATGATGGCCATGCAGGGCCAGCATTGCCTGCCTACGCTGTAGACTGCGAGGCCATTGAATCTGGAGCCGTGATGACGCCGATACTTGAGCTGGAAAGTGCGCGCCTGTTGCTGCGCCAATGGCAGGACGATGACCTCAAGGAGTTTGCCGCGTTGTGTGCAGATCCCCAGGTGATGCGCTATTTCCCGGCGCCGCTGACACGCCTGGAAAGCGCCGCGCTGATCGGGCGCATCCGCGGCCATTTCGCCGAATACGGCTACGGCCTGTGGGCCCTGGAGCGCAAGGACACCGGGGCCTTCATCGGCATGACCGGGCTTCTCAATGTCGGTTTTGACGCCGACTTCACCCCGGCGGTGGAAATCGGCTGGCGCCTGGCCCGCCGTCACTGGGGCCTGGGTTTCGCCAGCGAAGCGGCCTGGACCAGCCTGCGCTGCGCCTTCGCCCAGTTGAGCTTGCAGGAGGTGGTGTCCTTCACCACCCGCGACAACCTGGCCTCGCAGAAGGTGATGCAGGCCATCGGCATGCAGGCCGATCCCGCCGGCGACTTCGAGCATCCGAAGCTGGAGCCCGGTCACCCTCTGCGTCCCCATGTGCTGTACCGCATCAACCGTGCCCAGTGGCAGGCCACCCTGCGCGGCTGAATCAGCGAACATACGGGCCAGTAATGACAAACCCTGTATCATTTGCCGCCTGGGCCTTGCTTTGGAGAATCTCGAATGAGCCATGTGTTGGACGATCTGGTGGATTTGTTGAGTCTGGAAGCGATCGAGGAAAACCTCTTCCGCGGCCGCAGCCAGGACCTGGGCTTCCGTCAGCTCTATGGCGGCCAGGTGCTCGGCCAATCGCTGTCGGCGGCGAGCCAGACGGTCGAGGAGGCGCGCCACGTGCACTCCCTGCATGGCTACTTCCTGCGTCCGGGGGACGCGAGCATGCCGGTGGTCTACTCGGTCGACCGCGTGCGTGACGGCGGCAGCTTCAGCACCCGGCGGGTGACCGCGATCCAGAAGGGCAACCCGATCTTCACCTGCAGCGCCTCGTTCCAGTACGACGAGGAGGGTTACGAGCACCAGGCGCAGATGCCCGATGTGGTCGGCCCGGAAAACCTGCTGTCGGAAGTGGAGCTGGCCCAGCTCATGTCCGATCACCTGCCCGAGCACCTGCGGGAAAAGCTGCTGTGCCCCAAGCCGATCGAAGTGCGCCCGGTCACCGAGAAGGATCCGTTCAATCCCAAGCCCGGCGATCCGGTGAAGTACGCCTGGTTCCGTGCCGACGGTTCGCTGCCGGACGCGCCGGCGCTGCACAAGTACCTGCTGGCCTACGCCTCGGACTTCGGTCTGCTGACCACCTCGCTGATGCCCCATGGCAAGTCCGTGTGGCACAAGGACATGCAGCTCGCCAGCCTCGACCATGCGTTGTGGTTCCACCAGAACCTGCGCGCCGATGAGTGGCTGCTGTACGCGATGGATAGCCCGTGGGCCGGCAATGGTCGCGGCTTCTCCCGCGGCAGCATCTTCAACCGCGCCGGGCAACTGGTAGCCTCGTCGTGCCAGGAAGGCCTCATTCGTCACCGCAAGGACTGGGCATGAAGCTCGCCGAGATTCGCCACTGGGTGTTCGACATGGACGGCACCCTGACCGTGGCCGTGCACGACTTCGCGGCGATCCGCGAAGCCCTGGGCATCCCGCCTGAAGACGACATTCTCACCCACCTCGCCGCCTTGCCTGCCGCCGAAGCGCAGGCCAAGCACGCCTGGTTGCTGGAGCACGAGCGCGATCTGGCGATTGCCTCGCAGCCGGCACCGGGCGCGGTGGAACTGGTGCGCGAGCTGGCCGGGCGCGGTTACCAGCTCGGCATCCTGACCCGCAATGCCCGGGAACTGGCGCATGTCACGCTGGAGGCCATCGGCCTGGCGGAGTGTTTCCCGGTGGACAGCGTTCTCGGTCGCGATGAGGCGCCGCCCAAGCCTCATCCGGGCGGCTTGCTGAAGCTGGCCGAAGCCTGGGACGTGGCGCCGGCGCGGATGGTGATGGTCGGCGACTACCGCTTTGACCTGGACTGCGGCCGTGCGGCGGGCACTCGCACGGTGCTGGTCAACCTGCCGGACAACCCGTGGCCGGAGCTGACCGACTGGCATGCTGCCGATTGCCGGGCGTTGCAGGTGCTGCTGGGGCATTGATCGCGGTCTCTGTGGGAGCGGCTGTTAGCCGCGATTGCGATGGTGAATTCACCGACGCCATCGCGGCTAACAGCCGCTCCCACAGGTTCTTTGGCCGCCTCAGAAATCCCAGCGGGTAGTGAGCATCAGGTTGCGCGGCTCGCCGTAGTAGGTGGTGTCGAAGTTGCCCAGCCCGCTCAGGTAGCGCTTGTCGAACACGTTGTTGGCATTGACCGTGAAGCTCAGGTGCTCGTCGTACTGGTAGCGGGTCATCAGGTCGACCAGGGTGTAGCCGCCCTGCTTGATGCGGCTGTAGTCGTTGTTCACCGGGTGCCAGATATTGCCGTAGAACGCACTCTGCCAGTTCAGGCCGCCACCCACCGTGACCTTGTCCAGCGCCCCCGGCAGGCGATAGGTGGTGAACAGGCGGATCAGGTGCTCGGGCTTGGTGGTGGTCATCGGGAAACCGAAGATGCGCTGCTCGTCGGCATCGCGGGTACGGGCGTAGGTGTAGCCGGCCGAGAGGTTCCAGCCCTCCGCCAGTTCGCCCGCCACTTCCAGCTCCAGGCCCTTGGTGGTCGCGCCGTCGATAGCCTTGTAGATACCCTCGTTGGTCAGCGGATTGGTGCCGATCGACTCGGCGACGTTGTCCTGCTCGATGCGGAACAGTGCCAGGCTGGCGTTCAGCTTGCCACCCAGGAAGGCCGCCTTGATCCCGGTCTCGTAGCTGTCGCCTTCCACCGGATCGAGGGTCGAGCCGTTGGCGTCCTTGTAGGTCTGCGGCTGGTAGATCGAGGTGTAGCTGGCATACACCGACCAGGTGTCGTCGAGGTCGTAGACCACCCCGGCGTAGGGCGTGACCACGCCGTGCTGTTCATAGCTGGCGCGGCTGTCGGGGAAGCTCGCGCTGAGGCCGTCGTAGTCGTAGTTTTCGTCGTACTTGAAGGTGCTGACCCGGGTGCCGAGGATCACCGACAGGTCGTCCAGTGGCTTGAGCCGGGTCGCCAGGTAGGCGCCGTTCTGCCGCTTGTTCTGCTCGTACTTGCCGTTCTTCTGGAAGTCCGGCTGGGCGATCTCGCCGCGCCAGTCGTAGATGCTGCCGGGCACCATGCCGAACAGGCTGGTGTCCCAGGTGGCGCCGGTCTGGCGCGAGGTGGAACTGTTGAAGCCGATCACCAGGTCATGCTGGCGACCCAGCAGGCTGAACGGGCCGGACAGGCTCAGGTCGGCGCTGTTCTGCACGCGGTGGCCTTCCCAGCGTCCCCAGTAGAAGAACATGCCGTCACCCGTCGCGCGGACCGGGTTGCCGCCGCTGGCCGAGGCCAGGCGGGTGTCGTGGTCGGAGACCATCTGGTTGAGGCTGAGCTTGAGGCTCCAGTCGTTGGCCAGGGCCTGCTCCAGGCTGGCGAAATAGGTGCGGCTCTGGAAGTCGCGGCGGCTCCAGTCGGCGCCGGGGTTGAACGAGCGCGAGAAGTTGGTGCGGCTGCCATCGGCGAAGTACACCGGGTTGCCGGTCCATGAGGTACCGCGGGGCGTGGTGGTCTGCTGGTCGATACCGACGGTGAGCAGGGTGTCGGGGCTGAGGTCGGCTTCGAGGATGCCGTACCAGACGTCCTTCTTCAGTTGGTAGTGGTCCTGGTAGCCCTGGCGGTCCTGCTTGGCGCCGACGAAGCGTCCGCGCAGGCTGCCCGAGTCGTTGAGCGGTCCGGAGATATCGCCTTCGCCACGGTAGTTGTCCCAGGAGCCGGCGCTGCCGGTCAGCGAGGCCTGGAACTGTGCGGTGGGTTTCTTGCGGATCAGGTTGACGGTGGCCGACGGATCGCCCGAGCCGGTCATCAGGCCGGTGGCGCCCTTGAGCACTTCGACGCGGTCGTAGGTGGCCATGTCGACGTGGGTGATGCCTTCGTTGTAGACCCCGTCGTAGACCGTGTTGACCCCGTCGTACTGGTAGTTGGTGATGACCAGGCCACGGCTGGAAAATTCGGTGCGTTCGCTGTCGTAGACCTGACCCGAGACACCGGGGGTATTGCGCAGCACATCGGCGATGCTCTTGGCGCCCTGGTCGTCGATCTGCTGCCGCGTGACCACGGTCACCGACTGCGGCGTTTCACGGATCGACAACGGCAGCTTGGTGGCGGTGCGGGTTACCCCGGTGGTGTAGCTGCCGGAGCCTTCGGTGGTTTCTCCCAGCGCCTGGCCATCGATGCTGATGGCGCCCAGGTCCAGGCTGCCATCGCCACTGGCCGGCACCAGCACATAGCCGCCATTGGTCTGGCGCTGGGCGCGCAGGCCGCTGCCGAGCAGCAGGCGAGCCAGGCCCTCGTCGATGCTGTAGTCGCCTTGCAGGCCGGCGGATTGGCGGCCCTGGGTCTGGCGGGCGTCGAAGGTCAGGGTGATTCCGGCATGGGTGGCGAACAGGCTCAGGGCGGTGCCCAGTGGTCCGGCCGCGATCTGGAACTGCTGGGTGGCGGCCTGGGCCATGGCCTGGCCGGGTACCACTGACAGCAGCGGCAAGGACGCCAGCGGCAGGCCGAACAGGGCCAGGCGCACAGCTCGAACCAGGGGGATGGATGCTCGCGGGAAGAACGGGGGCATGCGGTGTTCCTTTCGGGTGGCGGGGCAGAAGGCAGCTCTGCAGGCTGCGTTATGTCCGTAGCCGTTTTGCCGCTTGAAAATGGCCACCCCCTGGCGAAATTTTTTTCAGGCGGCTTCGATGCTCACCCAATAGCGGGTCAGGTAACGCACCTTTACCGGCAACGACGCGGCGAGGTTTTCCAGCAGGGTGTCGGTGTCGTCGATAGGAAAGGCGCCGGACAGGCGCAGGTCGGCGACCCGCTCGTCGCAACGCACGACCCCGCTGCGGTAGCGGCGCAGTTCCGCGACGAAATCACCCAGGCGCCACTCGATCACTGTGAGCATGCCTTGGGTCCAGGCATCGGCCCCGGGCGCACTGGCCTCGGGTGCTGCGATCCGCTGGCTATCGAAGCGCACGCTTTGCCCTGCCTCCAGGCGCAGCACCTGGCCCGCCTGGTCGCGCGGGCGGATTTCCACCGCGTGCTGCTGCACGCTGACCCGGCTGATGCCGGCATCGCTGCGCACGCAGAAGCGGGTGCCGAGGGCGCGGACCTGGCCTTCGGCGGTCTGGACCAGGAAGGGACGGGCGCGGGTATCGCTGGCGGTCTGCACACTGAGTTCGCCGTGGTGCAGGCGCAGCAGGCGCTGCCGGTCGTCGAAATCGATGTCCAGGGCGCTGTCGGTGTTGAGTTGCAGGGTGCTGCCGTCGGCGAGGGTCAAGGTGCGCCGCTCGCCCTTGCCGGTGCGCAGGTCGGCCAGCAAGGCCTGGCCAGTGCTGCTGTCGCGGACGATCCAGCCAGCGGCGCCGGCGGCCAGCAGCAGGGACAGGGTCTTGAGCACCGCGCGGCGGCGGGCGCGCACCCCGGCCAGGGTCGGCAAGGCAACCTCCACCGGCAACTGGCCCATCTGTGCCTGGACCTTCTCCACCCGTGCCCAGGCCCGGGCATTGGCCGGGTGCTGGCCCAGCCACGCCTGCCAGTTGCGCAGCAGTGCTTCATCGGGCGTGCCCGCGTTGAGCCGCACGTACCAGTGGGCGGCGGCCTCCAGCGTGCTCAGGTCGAGGGGCTGGGTCATGTCAGTCGTCCGTGAGCAGCAGGCAATGGGTCATGGCGCGGGCCAGGTGCTTTTTCACCGTATTCAGCGAGATGCCCAGGCGCGCGGCGGTGGCCGAGTAGCTCAGGCCTTCCAGTTGCACTGCGAGGAACACCTGGCGCGTGCGCTCGCCAAGGCCGTCCAGCAGGCGGTCCACGGCGATCAGGGTTTCCAGGATCAGCAACCGGGTCTCCGGCGAGTCCACGGTCTGCTCGGGACGCGCCGCCAGTTCGGCGAGGTAGGCCTGCTCCACGGCGCGGCGGCGGAACTTGTCGACCATCAGCGCATGGGCGATGGAACCCAGGTAGCTGCGTGGCTCGCGGATGCTCTGTGCGTTGCGCGCGTTGAGCACGCGGATGAAGGTGTCCTGGGCCAGGTCGGCGGCATCGCTGGCATTGCCCAGGCGGGCGCGGAGCCAGTTCTTCAACCAGCCGTTGTGTTCGCTGTAGAGGGCATGCAGGGCGGCTTGTTCGGAAGTGGGCATGGCGGGCGGGAAGGGTAATTGATAATTAGTCGCAATATTGTGGTCTGTTGGTCGATTCTGCAAGCGGGGCGGCTTGACCCGTTTCGATTGCGCGCCAAAACTTGTCGATCGTTCCTTTTGTAACGGCTCGATTCAGGAGAGGTCATGAGCAAAGCCATCTACGTTCAACCCGGCGGCGGCTACGACAAGGTCGGCCTGGGCAGCGCCGAGGCGGCGGCCCCGGCAGCAGGCGAGATCACCGTGCGCCTGCACGCCAACTCCCTCAACTATCACGACTTCGCCGTGGTCAGCGGCATGTGGGGGCCGAGCGAACCGCGCATTCCCATGGCCGACGGCGCAGGCGAGGTGATCGCGGTGGGCGAGGGCGTCAGCGAATTCGCGGTGGGTGATGCGGTGGTCAGCACCTTCTTTCCCGACTGGCTCGATGGCCAGCCGCAGGTGGAAGGCTTCGCCACGGTGCCGGGTGATGGCATCGATGGCTATGCCCGGGAACTGGTGACCGCCCGCGCCACCTCGTTCACCCGCGCGCCGAAGGGCTACAGCCATGCCGAAGCGGCAACCCTGACTACCGCCGGTGTCACTGCCTGGCGCGCGCTGATGGCCGACGATTCGCTGAAGCCGGGTGACACGGTGCTGGTCCAGGGCACCGGTGGCGTGTCGATCTTCGCCCTGCAATTCGCCAAGGCCGCGGGGGCCACGGTGATCGCCACCTCGTCCAGCGACGAGAAGCTGGAGCGCCTGAAGACCCTGGGCGCCGACGAGGTGATCAACTACCGCAGCACGCCGAACTGGGGCGAGAAGGTTCGCGCCCTGACCGATAACCGGGGCGTGGATCATGTGATCGAGGTGGGTGGCCCGGCGACCCTGGAGCAATCGATGATCGCTGCGCGGATCGGCGGGCATGTATCGCTGATCGGCATCCTCACCGGCGTGGCCGGGCAGTTGCCGCTGGTGCAGGCGCTGGTACGGCAGATCCGTCTGCAGGGTGTGCTGGTGGGCAGTCGCGCCCATCAGCAGGCGATGATCCGCGCTATCGATGGCAACGGCCTGCGGCCGGTGATCGACAAGGCGTTCGAGCTGGAGCAGATCGTCGAAGCGTTTCGCTATCAGGAAAGCAACCAGCACTTTGGCAAGATCTGCCTGAGTTTCTGACTCGCCATCGCTGTGGCTTGGCGCCCAGCCGGTTTCACTGCCCCTGTGGGAGCTGGCTTGCCAGCGATGACGTAGGTCAATTCACTACTGCTATCGCTGGCAAGCCAGCTCCCACAGTGACCGCGGTTCATAACCCTGTGGGAGTTGGCTTGCCGACGATGAGGCCTTCGATCAGAAGGCGTAGGTCGCCGACAGAATCGCCGAGCGCGCATCCCCGTACTCGATCGCCGACGACCGCGCCGCGGTGCCGTTCTGCTGGCGTACGCGCTCGACGTAGTCCTTGTCGAACAGGTTGTTCACGTTCAACTGCAGGTCCAGGTGGTCGTTGACCTTGTACGCGACCATGGCGTTGTGCACCCAGTAGTCCGGCAGCTTGGCGGTGGTGCTGGAGCTGACGTTGCGCTCGCTGACATAGCGCGCGCCATAGCCCAGGGTCCAGCCGGCAGGCAGCTCGTAGGTGGTCCACAGGTTCAGCGAACGCGGCGGGGTGTTGCCCAGGGCCTGGCCTTCACGGGCGATACCGGCAGCGGTATCGGCAGCCTTGAGGGTTTCACTGTCGAGGAAGGTGTAGTTGGCGAACACGTCCCACTGCTCGGTGATATGCCCGGTCACGCCGACTTCCACACCCTGCACGCGCTGCTTGCCGGCCAGTTGGGTCGAATTGTCGGCCATGGTTTCGCGGGCGTTGTCCTTGGTCACGCGGAAGATCGCCGCGTCCAGTTCCAGGCGCTTGTCCAGCAGCTCCCACTTGGTGCCCAGCTCCCAGGTTTCGTTCTTTTCCGGTTCCACGTTCTGGGTCGTCGCGCTCAGGCCGCCGCCGCTGGAGGCGAGGCTTTCGGCGGACGGGTTGAAGGAGTTGCCCCAGGCGAGGTAGATGCGACCGTTTTCCGCCGGCTTGTAGACCAGTCCGGCGCGACCGCTGACCTTGTCGTCATTCGACTCGAAGGTCGAGGTACGCACCTTGGCTGCGGAATAACCGTGGGCCTTGCCTTCGAAGCGGTCGTAGCGCAGACCAAGGTTGAGGTCCCACTGTTCATGCAAGGCGATGGTGTCGAAGACATACAGCGCCTGGTTGGTCAGCTCGGTCTCGGTGTAGCCGCTGACGGTCTTGGTTGCCGGGCCGTTCCAGTGGCCGGGCGGGTTGCTCAGGTCGTAGCCGGTGCTTGGATAGAGCGCGGTGCCGAGGCCATGGTTGTAGGTCTTCAGGTCGAGGGTTTCGCGGGAGATTTCCGCGCCGGTGACCAGGTCGTGGCGCATGCCGAGCACATCGAAATTACCGATCAGGTTGGTCTGGTTGATCCACATCTCGGTGGTGGCATCGCGGCCGTAGGCCTGAGGGCCGGCCGGCAGGTAGCGACCGGCAGGCACGCCGACGGTATTGACGTGGGACGCCGACACCACGGTATCGCGGGCCACCTGGCTGTATCGGGTGAGGTTCTGCAGGCGCAGGTTGTCGTTGAAGTCGTGTTCCAGGTTGGCAGTGAACGAACTCTGCTCGATCTCTTCCTTGTCCAGATTCTTCCAGCCGAAGTAGCTCTCGCGATCGACGCCGGCGAGCTTCTTGCCGTCCAGGGCCGGGACGCCGTAGTCCGGCAGGTTGTCATCCTTCTGGTGGAAGGCGCTCAGGGTCAGGCGCGTGTCTTCGCTCAGGCCCAGGCGCAGGGACGGGGCGATGCCATAGCGCTCGCGGTCGATCTCGTCGCGGCCGGGCACATCGTTCTGATGGCCCATCAGGTTGATGCGGAACGCGCTGTCGTGGCCCACGCCTTCCAGAGGCTGGTTGCTGTCCAGGGTCATGCGGTAGTAGCTGTCGGTACCGATGCTGCCGCCCAGGCGGGTAAAGGCCTGGTCCTTTGGCGTCTTGCTGATCACGTTGATGCTGCCGCCGGTGGTACCGGCACCGCCGAACACCGAGTTGGGGCCCTTGATCACCTCGACCTGCTCGATGTTGAAGGTGTCGCTGCGGGTGGTCTGGGCGCTGTCGCGCAGGCCGTCGATCTGGATGTTGCTGTTGGCCGAGAAGCCGCGGATGTTGATGCTGTCACCCGAACCGCCGCCGCCTTCACCGGCGTTGAAGGTGATCCCGGAAACGTTCGACAGCACCTGGCGCAGGCTCAGTGCCTGCTGTTCCTCGATCACCTTGGGCGGGACCACGGTGATGGTCTGCGGTACATCCACCAGCGGCTTGGCGTACTTCGCCGAGGCTGATTGTTCGGTGCGCGAACCCTGGTCCTGGGTGGCCTGGATGCTCAGGCCGTCCAGTTCGACGGGCTTGCTCTGCTCGGCAAGTGCTGCGGTGGCGGAGGAGGCAACGGCCAGACCGATGGCCGAAGCCAGCAGGCGGCGGGGAGGCAAGGCGGAAGTGCTGTTGTTGTTCATGAGAATCGTTCCCTTTTAAAAACTGGGCGCGATTTAATTACGAAATTTTCACAATTACAAATAATTTACATTACCAATCTTGACGGATACTTGGATCCAATTTACGGGGAAGATCGCTGAATGAGCCGACTTCTGCCTGAAGTCCGAAAACCCCGTGCTTGTGCCGAGGGTTGAAGTGCCGGGGAAAAATCCGAATGAACCCCCATGCCTGCACTTCGCCTAATGGAAACATTCATGCGGGAGACAGCCTATGGAACACGGACATCTATGGATCACCCTCGCGGTGCTGCTGGCGCTGCTCGAGGTCTGGGCCATCAAGCGCATCATCGGCAGCCCGGCGCGGGCGGAGAACAAGATGATGTGGATTGTTTTCGTGGTTTTCGTGCCGGTGATCGGCTTGCTGGTCTGGGGGCTGACCGGGCCCAAGTCGCGGCCGGGCGTGCCGTTGTCCAAGGAGGGGTGAAACCCATGCTTATCGCTGGCAAGCCAGCTCCCACAGTGATCGAGTGCACCGCGAACCTGTGGGAGCTGGCTTGCCAGCGATGAGTGCCTCACTCCCGACGCCTGACCCCCTGATCCCACTCCAACCCAAACCGCGCCAGATACTTGCGCAACCGATCCGCATCATTCGGCGTCTGCTTCGCCTGCCGCGAGACCGCGTACAACTGCCGGCCGGCCTCCGACAGGCTGCGCGCTTGCCGGCACACCTCGATCACCGCCTGCAATTGCAAACGATCGAACAGGTCCAGTGCATCGACGCCATCGCCCAGCAACTCGCGCAGCGGCTCGGCTGGCGCTGCTGTACCCCAGGCCCGGCGCAGGCGGGCGATTTCTTCCTCCACCCCGTCCTCGTCGATCCGCCCGCTGTCGGCGAGGGTCGCCATGCGCGTGATCGACGCCGACAGCTCGCGGAAGTTGCCGGCCCAGCGCGCCTGCGGTGAGTGGGCGAAGTCCAGGTAACGTCGCCGAGCTTCGAGGTTGAAGCGCACCAGTTGCCCCTGTTCCTGGGCATGTCGTTGCAGCTCGAAATCCAGGTTCGGTTCGATGTCCTCGCGGCGCCCGGCCAGCCCCGGAAGTTCGAAGGTCCACAGGTTGATGCGGGCATGCAGGTCTTCGCGGAACAGGCCTTCGCCTACCCGCTCGCGCAGGTCGCGGTGGGTGCCGGCGATCAGCTGGAAGTCGCTGCTGACCTCACGGTCCGAGCCCAGCGGGAAGAAGCGTTTTTCCTCGATGGCCTTGAGCAGCATGGCCTGTTCGTCGGCGCCCAGTTCGCCTATCTCGTCGAGAAACAGCATGCCGCCGTCCGCTGCGCGCAGCAGCCCCTCGCGGGCGTTTTGCGCGCCGGTGAAGGCGCCTTTGACGTGGCCGAACAGCGCCGACATGGCGCCATCGCCGCGCAGGGTCGCGCAGTTCACCTCGACGAAGCGGCCCTGGAATTGATGTCGCGCGCGTTTCAGCTCGTAGATGCGCCGGGCGAGAAATGACTTGCCGGCACCGGTCGGACCGATCAGCAGCATTGGTGCCTGGGAGCGCCCGGCGACCCGTTCGATCTGCTCGATGGAGCGGTTGAACGCGGCGTTGCGCGTGGCGATGCCGGACTTGAGGAAGGTCTGGTTTTCCTCGTGCTCGCGGCGAAAGCGCGTGGCGATACGGTCGTAGCGCGACAGGTCGAGGTCGATCAGGGTGACCTTGCCCTCGGGGTGTTTCGACTCGTCGCGCCTACGCAACGGCTGGGTCTGCACCAGGCGCGCCGGCAGATAGCGCGCCTCGGTGAGGAGGAACCAGCAGATCTGCGCGACGTGGGTGCCGGTGGTGATATGTACCAGGTAGTCCTCGTGCTCGGTGTCCACCGGGTAGGCGCTGATGAAGTCGTGCAGGGCGCCGTAGACCTCCTCGAAATCCCAGGGGTTGGCCAGCGCCATGGGTTGCAGGCGCACCTCGGTGCGAGGGGAGATCTGCTGTATGTCCTTGGCGATGCGCTGGGCCAGGCCGAGGTCGCGGGCGTCCAGGCCATGGATCAGTTCCAGGCGGTCGATGGGCAGGTCCGCGTGCTGGCACAGGCTTACGCTGGGGCGCCAATGCTGCCAGCGCGCCTCACCCTTGCCGACGCGGTCGAGGGTGGTGCCGAGAAAGCCGAAGGCGACGGTTTTCGTTGTTTGCATGGTTTATCCCAAAAGATAAATAACGATAAAGAAATATACGAATTATCAGCGTTCAGTTCATATTCGATCAGAGTAGAGCTTTGTCTTTATTGTTTATTTTCCTTTTAAATCAATAAGTTAAATATTTTCATCGCAAGCGATTCAAAACCTGGCACGCCCCTCGCTATATCCCTTTCGACCATCGCTCCACGGCCTACGGGCAGGGGTTACCAACCCCGCCGGTGCCCGAGCCCACCGCAAGGTGTCGGTGTCGTGCATGCCGCCGCGGAACAACGAGGTCAGTTGCGATAGCTCAGTCCGGTAGAGCAATCACCCACGGGTGATCTGGCGCAGGTTCGAATCCTGCTCGCATCGTTCGATAGCTCAGTCAGGTAGAGCGGTCATCACGGATGGCTGGACGCGGGTTCGAATCCCGCTCGAACACTGCCCTGTTAAGGCAGCTACTTATCGATAGCAGTACCCGCCGGTGCGGTGAGGTGGATGTGCAACCTGCATTCACAGCACCACCGCCGGCCCGCCCGGTACGCGGATCGGGCAGGGGACAAGGCGCACGTCGGCCGACGGATTCGGCCAGGGGACCAGGAGGTCCGGACGCGTCGTCTCTCCCAGGCTTCATCCGCAGTACCCGACGGGTCGGCGAACACCGGCACCCAAGGACAAACGAAAAAGGAAAACAGAACATGAAACTGCTCAAGCGCTTCAACGTGAAGAAGAACGAACGTGGCCTGCTCTATTCGGAAGGGGACTTCGTCGCCATTCTCGAACCGGGCATCCATCGCCATTTCGACCTGCACAATCGCCTGAGCGTGGAAACCTTCAGCCTCAACAGCCCGCTGTTCGAGCACCGCCTGGCCGGTTACCTGCGCCAGTCCGAGCCGGCGCTGGTGGAGCGCTATTTCATCAGCATGGATGTGGGCAGCGACGAAGTCGGTCTGCGCTACGAGGACGGCCAACTGGTGGAGATCCTCGTCCCCGGCACCCGTCGTCTGTACTGGAAAGGCCAGACCGAGCAGCGCCTGGAGCGCATCGACTTCAGCCAGCACTACCGCCTCGAACCGGTCCTGGTGGCGCGTTTCAACCAGCCGGTCCAACGGGGGCGCGCTATTGCCGGGCTGGACGCGGTGCTGATGGTGCAGGTGCCGGCCTACCAGGTCGGCCTGCTGAAAGTGGACGGTGCGGTGGTGGAGTTGCTGGCGGCCGGGCAGTACGGTTTCTGGCGCTTCAACCGGCAAGTGACGGTGGAAACCGTCGATACGCGGATCCAGGCGCTGGAAGTGAGTGGCCAGGAGATTCTCACCCGCGACAAGGTCAGCCTGCGTCTCAACCTGGTCGCCAGCTGGCGCTACAGCGATGTGCTGACCGCCTTCGGCCAGTTGAGCAAGCCGCAGGAGCACCTCTACCGCGAGTTGCAGTTCGGTCTGCGTGCGGCGGTGGGTACCCGCAGCCTCGACGAGTTGCTGGAGAACAAGCAATTGATCGACGAAGCGGTGACCACGCACCTGGATGAACGTCTGCGCGGCAGCGGTATCGAGGTCAGCAGCCTCGGCGTGCGCGACATCATCCTGCCCGGCGAGATGAAGACCCTGCTGGCCCAGGTGGTGGAGGCGGAAAAGTCGGCCCAGGCCAACGTGATCCGCCGTCGCGAGGAAACCTCGGCGACCCGTTCGCTGCTCAACACCGCCAAGGTGATGGAGGAAAACCCCGTCGCCCTGCGCCTGAAGGAACTGGAAACCCTGGAGCGGGTGGCCGAACGCATCGACCGAATCTCGGTGTTCGGCGGCCTCGATCAGGTGTTGAATGGATTGGTAACGCTGAAGCCGGCCTGAGCCGGCTTCGCACTCAAGGAACAAGGTAATGAAAGACACCACCTACAAGCTGCTGGAAGTGGCCAACGGCAAGCCGGTAAAGGCCTGGATCGAAGGCGTACCGCTGGACCCGGGCGCTCGTGAGCAACTGCTGAACACGGCGCGCATGCCGTTCATCTTCAAGCACCTGGCAGTGATGCCGGATGTGCACCTGGGCATGGGCTCGACCATCGGCAGCGTGATCCCGACCCAGGGCGCGATCATCCCGGCGGCGGTCGGCGTGGATATCGGCTGCGGCATGCTCGCCGCGCGCACCTCGCTGGTGGCGGCGGACCTGCCGGACAACCTGTTCGGCCTGCGCAGCGCCATCGAAAAGGCGGTACCCCATGGCAAGACCCATGGCCGTCACGACCGTGGCGCCTGGCAGGACGTGCCGGCACTGGCCGACCAGGCCTGGGCATCGATGGCCGGGCGCTTCAAGGCGATCACCGACAAGTACCCGAAGCTGGAGAAGACCAACAACCGCGCGCACCTAGGCACCCTGGGGACGGGCAACCACTTCGTCGAGGTCTGCCTGGATGAGGCGGATCGGGTCTGGTTCATGTTGCACAGCGGCTCCCGTGGCGTCGGCAATGCCATCGGCAGCCTGTTCATCGAACTGGCCCAGGCCGACATGCGCCAGCACATCGCCAATCTGCCGGACCGCAAGCTCGCCTATTTCGAGGAAGGCAGCCGTCATTACGACGACTACGTCGAAGCGGTGGGCTGGGCCCAGGACTTCGCCCGGCAGAACCGCGAGCTGATGATGGCGGCGGTGGTCGCGGCCGCCCGCACGGTGATCCGCAAGCCGTTCGAGGCCAGCCTCGAAGCGGTCAACTGCCACCACAACTATGTGCAGAAGGAGCGGCATTTCGGCGAAGACATCCTGGTCACCCGCAAGGGAGCGGTATCGGCGCAGAAGGGCCAGCTCGGCATCATTCCCGGGTCGATGGGCGCGAAGAGCTTCATCGTCCGCGGGTTGGGCAACGAAGAATCGTTCTGCTCCTGCAGTCATGGTGCCGGCCGGGTCATGAGCCGGACCGAGGCGAAGAAGCAGTTCACCGTGGCCGATCAGCAGCGCGCCACCGCCCATGTGGAGTGCCGCAAGGACAAGGACGTGATCGACGAGATCCCGATGGCCTACAAGGATATCGACGCGGTGATGCGGGCGCAGCGGGCGCTGGTGGAAGTGGTGCACACGTTGCGGCAGGTGGTGTGTGTGAAGGGTTGAGAAAGGAGACATGCCGATGAACATGGATGAACGACATCCACTGCCCGCCGCCATGCGCGAGCGGGTACTGCAAGAGCTGGAGCGGATCGAGCGCGAGCACCAGGTGACTGTGTTGTATGCCTGCGAGTCGGGCAGTCGCGCCTGGGGCTTCGCCTCGCCGGACAGCGACTATGACGTGCGCTTCGTCTACGTCCACCGGCCGGAGTGGTACCTGCGCGTGGACGAGCCGCGGGATGTGCTGGAACGGCCGCTGAGCGACGAGCTCGACCTGTGTGGCTGGGAATTGCGCAAGGCCTTGCGGCTGGTGCGCAAGTCAAACCCGACCCTGCTCGAATGGCTGGACTCGCCGCTGGTGTACCGGCAGGACGACGACGCGGTGGCGGGATTGCGCGAGCTGGCGGTGGCGTTCTACTCGCCGGCGGCGGTGCGGGCGCATTACCTGGCGATGATGAAGAAGAACTATCGCGTTTACCTCACGGGTGATGAGGTCCGCTACAAGAAGTACTTCTATGCACTGCGGCCGCTGTGTGCGGTGCGCTGGATCGACCAGGGACTGGGCCGACCGCCGATGGTGTTCGAGACCTTGCTCGAGGCGACGCTGGATGACCCGGTGCAGCGAGCGGAGATCGACGAGCTGTTGCGTATCAAGCGGCGCTCAGGCGAAGCGCAGTCGGGGGCGCCGTGGCCGGTGTTGCAGGCGCTGGTGGAGACTGAGCTGGAGCGGGCTCAGACGGGGAGTGCGCCGAGAACAGCGGCAGGTGATGTGGAGCAGCTGGATGGATTCCTGCGCAAGTGGGTGGGGAGAGGGTGCCAGGCCTGACGCCATCGCCGGCAACGCCGGCTCCCACAGGTATCGGGTACGCCGCGAATCCTGTGGGAGCTGGCATTGCCAGCGATGAGGCCGGTGCAGGCACCGCTTAGAAATGCGCCTTCACCAGCAAACTGATCGCACTCTGGTCGGTACCACCAAGGATTTCCTTGCCCAGGTAGCTGTCGTTGCTGATGCCGTACTTGTCGCTCCAGTAGTCGTATTCCACACCCACGTAGAACTTCTCGCCCCAGCCCATGGCCTTGGCCAGGTCGTACTTGATCTGCGGGTTGAAGTGGAAGTTGGCGTGGTAGCTCTTGTCGTTGTCCACCACCCAGTCGATGAAGCCGTCGATCACAACGTTGGAGTTGCCCACCGGCACGGTGTAGCTCCACACCGGGGTGATCTGCCAGACGTTCTTGCCGTCACGCTTGCCGTCCGGGGTGCGCAGGTAGGTGTTGAGCTGGAAGTAGTCGAAGCCGGGAATGTTCAGGTCCACGGCCGGGCCGATCAGGTAGGAATCGACATCGTCCTCGCCGAATTCATAGGTGGCCGCGAGCAGCACGTCCTTGATCGGGCCGAACGACAGGTCGGCGCCGCTGATCTTGCCGAACGACAGGCGCGGGCTGATTTCGCCGTAGAAGCTGTGGCCGTCGCCGGCGCCGTTGGTGGCCTCGGTGTTGTACTTGATGCCGTCGACGAACACGAACAGGTCGCCGAAGCTCCAGCCGCTGGCGTGTTCGAAGGTGACGGTCTGCTGCTTCGGCGGATCGACCTTGAAGTCGATGCCGTTGAGGTAGGTGAGGCTGTTGTCCTGCCACAGCAGAAGGTCGCCGGCCAGGGCCTGACCGGTTGCCAGCAAGCCGCCTGCCAGCAGCATGGAAGTGGTGGTGCGCGTCATCGAAAGCTCCTGATTTTTTGTGTTTTTCAAGTGGTGAACCTGTCGTGTTGGTCAGGATTTTCCGATAGAGCAGGATCGGTGCCAATTCCTGTCCTTTTGGACAGAAATCGTAATATTTCCGTCGTATTCACGGTTTTCCTGGCCTGCAAACGCACAGCGCCGCGCAACGTTGAGGTTGCGCGGCGCTGGCGGTGAAAAAGGTGCTTCAGGATGGCGCGTCATTGCGCCATCACGGGGTTCAGGCCTTGGCTTCCTCGCGTCGGTAGGCGTAGGTGTCGGCGAAGCGCGAGAGCATGTAGGCGCTGCACGACACCGCCGGGTACTTGGCCGGGTTGTCGCTGCCGGAGCAGTTCGGCAGGCAGGCGATTTCGGTGTCCGGGTGCGGCTCGGCGAAGAACGGCATGGAGTAGCGATCCACCCCCAGCGGACTGATCACCCGGTGCGGCGTGGACTTGTAACGGTCGTTGCTCCAGCGCGCCATCATGTCGCCGATGTTGACCACGTAGGTGCCCTCGATGGGTGGCGCGTCGAGCCATTCGCCGTCCAGGCTTTGCACCTGCAGGCCGCCGGCATTGTCCTGGTAGAGCAGGGTCACGCAGCCATAGTCGGTGTGCGCGCCGGCGCCTTGCTGGTCGGCGCTGCTGGCGGTTTGCCGCGGCGGGTAGTGGATCATGCGGAATACGCTGATCGGCTCGGCGAAACGCTGGTCGAAGAAGTCTTCTTCAATCCCCAGAGCCTCGGCCATGGCCCGCAGCAGGGTCAGGGAAAGCTGGTGCATGTCCTCGTAGTGCTGTTGCAGCAGGGCCTCCCAGCCCGGCACGTCCGGGTGGCGGTTGGGCCCGCGCAGCGGTTTTTCCGCGAGCACGTCCGGGTGATCGGCGCTCATGTGGAAGCCCATGTCGAAGGTTTCCTTGAGGTCGCTCGGCCGGCTCGGGTCGAGCTGTTCCGTGGCGATGGCGCCGTAGCCGCGATGGTGCGCGCTTTGGGTGATATCGATGCGCAGCTTTTCCTCGGCCGGGCGGGCGAAGAAGTCTTCGGCGATGGCTTTCAGTTCGGCGATGCGAGAGGGCGCGATCGGATGCCCCTTGATGTAGTAGAAGCCCCACTGGCGGCAGGCGGCGTCGATCTGTCTGGCGACGGCGTGGCGGGCGGCGGGATCGTTCTGGTACAGCGGGGCGATATCGATGATCGGCAGGGTGTTCATCAGTGGCTCCAAGAAGTACGGAGCGGGCAGGGCTGCGCGCTCCGTGTTGCTGCGAGTCTTCTCGTACCCAGGCAGCGAAGAGATCGGCGGGGGCCGACCTTGTGCGCGGTTCTCGTTGAGGAGGGATGGCGGCACAGCAGCAGGCGGGAGCGACCGGCGCTCCCGCCCGGCAATCACTTCGGCAGTTGCGCGGTGATGCCTTTGACGTAGTAGTTCATGCCGGCCAGTTCGGCGTTGCTGGCCACCTTGCCTTCAGGAATCTTGACGGCGCCGGACTGGTCCATGATCGGGCCGGTGAACGGGTGGAACGAGCCGTCCTTGATGCTGGCGATGATCTGCTCGGCGCCGCTTTTCACGTCGGCCGGAACCAGGTCGCTGATCGGCAGCTCGATGGTGCCTTCGGCCAGGCCGCCCCAGTAGTCCTGGGACTTCCAGGTACCGTCCATGACTGCCTGGGTGCTCTTGATGTAGTGCGGGCCCCAGTTGTTGACGATGGAGGTCAGCACCGCCTTGGGACCGAAGTGAGCCATGTCCGAGGCATAGCCCACGGCGTACACGCCGCGACGTTCGGCGGTCTGGATCGGCGCCGGGCTGTCGGTGTGCTGGAACAGCACGTCGACGCCCTGGTCGATCAGGGCGTTGGCGGCATCGGCTTCCTTGCCCGGGTCGAACCAGGAGTTGACCCACACCACCTTGATCTCGGTGCCGGGGTTGTACTTGTCCAGGGCCAGCTGGATGGCGTTGATATCGCGCAGCACTTCCGGGATCGGGAAGGAGGCGACGTAGCCGATCTTCTTGGTCTTGGTCATCTTCGCCGCGAGGTAGCCGCCGACGTAGCGCCCCTCATAGGAGGTGGCCAGGTAGGTGCCGAGGTTCTTGTCCTGCTTGTAGCCGGTGGCGTGCTCGAAGGTGACTTTCGGGAACTGCTTGGCGACCTTGGCGGTGGGGTTCATGTAGCCGAAGGAAGTGGCGAAGACCAGGTCGTAGCCGCCCTTGGCCATGTTGCGGATGACCCGCTCGGCGTCGGCACCTTCCGGTACGTTCTCGACGAAGCTGGTGTCGACCTTGTCGCCGAATTGCTTGATCAGCGCCTGGCGGCCCTGCTCGTGCTGGTAGGTCCAGCCGTGGTCACCGACCGGGCCGATGTAGACGAAGCCGACCTTCAGCGGATCGGCGGCGGAGGCGGACAGTGCGGTGCTGAGGCCGATGGCGGCGGCCAGGGTGCGCAGCAGGTTTTTGCTTTTCTTCTGTTGCATCTGGGGTGGGCTCCTGTGGGTCTTTTCTAGTGTCCGTGTCGGGCGTTTCGGTTACTGCAAAAAGCTGACCATGTGGGCAAATAATGAATTTCTGGGGAAGCTGGGCCTGGTAGCGGGCTGGGCTGGTGCATTAGTGGTTTGTGCTTGCCCATTGCTGGTGCGGAGTTGCTGCTGGCCTCATCGCCGGCAATGCCGGCTCCCACAAGGTTCTGCGGTGCACGCGATACCTGTGGGAGCTGGCATTGCCAGCGATGAGGCCATCAGCGTCACCGCCCCACTTTCCACGGCTGCCCCAGCGACACCGGCGCATACAGCCGGGTCTTGATCGCATCCCGCGACAGCACCACCAGCACCAGGATGGTGGCGACGTAAGGCAGCATCGCCAGCAGGTTGGCCGGGAAGCTCACGCCGATGCCCTGGGCCACCAGGTGAAGAATGCTGGCCAGGCCGAACAGGTAGGCGCCGAGCAGCACGCGGAACACCCGCCAGCTGGCGAACACCACCAGGGCCAGGGCGATCCAGCCGCGGCCGGCGGTCATGTTTTCCGCCCACATCGGCGTGTAGGCCAGCGACAGGTAACCCCCGGCCAGCCCGGCCATGGCACCACCGAACAGCACCGCCAGGGTACGCACCCGCAGCACCGGCAGGCCCATGGCACTGGCCGCGTCGGGGTTTTCGCCGACGGCCTGGAGCACCAGGCCGGCACGGCTTTTCAGCAGCACCCAGGCGATCGCCACGAACAGAACGAAGGACAGGTAGACCAGCACATCCTGGTTGAACAGCATGTGGCCGATGATCGGCAGGTCGGACAACAGCGGGATCGCCACCGGCTCGAAGCCGGTCAGCGGCTTGCCGACCCAGGCCGCGCCAACGAAGGACGACAGGCCGACGCCGAAGATGGTCAGGGCCAGCCCGGTGGCCACCTGGTTGGCCTGGCAACCCAGGGCCACCAGGGCGAACAGCGCCGACAGCAGCATGCCGGCCAGGCAGGCCATCAGCACGCCGAGCCACAGGTTGCCGGTGGCGAAGGCGGCGATGAAGCCGATCACCGCGCCGAACAGCATCATGCCTTCCTGGCCGAGGTTGAGTACGCCGCTCTTTTCGCACACCAGTTCGCCGAGGGCGACCAGCAGCAGCGGGGTGCCGCAGCGCACCATGGCGTAGAGGATATTGCCCAGCAGATCGAGATCCATAGTCGAAGCCTCAGCCCGCGCGCCAGCGGCGGCGGGTAAACGGAAAAGTCAGGGAGTTCAGGCGCTGGCGGGTTCGGCCAGGGTGGCGCGGCGGCGCCAGTTCAGTTTCAGGCGCGGCCGATAGAGGATCAGCACGTCGCAGGCGAGCAGGTAGAACAGCATCATTCCCTGGAACAGCCCGGTCAGGGACTGCGGCAGGTTGAGGCTCATCTGCGCGTTCTCGCCGCCGAGGTAGAGCAGGGCCATCAGCAGGCCGGCGACAAGGATGCCGAGGGGGTTGAGGCGGCCGAGGAAGGCCACGGTGATCGCTGCATAGCCGTAGCCCGGCGACACCTGCGGCACCAGTTGGCCAATCGGCCCGCTGACCTCGCTGACCCCGGCCAGCCCGGCCAGGCCACCGCTGATCAGCAGGGCCAGCCAGACCAGGCGTTTCTCGCGGAAACCGACGAAGCCGGCGGCGCGCTGGTCGAGGCCGAGCACTTTGATCTGGAAGCCGAGGAAGCTCTTGTGCAGCAGTACCCACACCGCCACCAGGGCGAGCAGGACGAAGTACAGGCCGATATGCACCCGGCCATCCTCGAACAGCGCCGGCAGGCGGCTGGCATCACCGAACATCGCCGACTGCGGGAAGCTGAAACCGTCCGGGTCCTTGAGCGGGCCGTGGACGAAGAACAGCAGCAGGTTCAGGGCGATGTAGTTGAGCATGATGGTGGTGAGGATTTCATTGGCGTTGAAGTGCGTGCGCAGCCAGGCCGCCAGCGCTCCCCACAGCGCACCGGCGAGGGTGCCGGCGAGCAGCACCCAGAGCAGCGCCCAGCGGCTGTCCCAGTCGATGATCTGGATCGCCAGGGCACTGCCGGCCAGGGCGCCCATCAGCAACTGGCCTTCGGCGCCGATGTTCCAGATCCGCGCCTGGTAGGCGACCGCCAGTCCGAGGGCGCAGAGCAGGATCGGCAGGGCCTTGAGCAGCAGCTCGGAGACACCGTAGAAATCGCTGACCGGCTCGATCAGCAGGGTGTGGAAGGTCAGCAGCGGGTCGTGGCCCAGGGCGCTGAACAGGATCGCCCCGCTGAGCAAGGTCAGCAGGCCGGCGAGCAGGGGCGACAGCAAGAGCATGGCGCGGGACTGCTGGGTACGGGGTTCGAGGGATAACAACATGGCAGGTTCTCGTCAGGCGGCGTCTTGCGGGGCATCGAACTGGCCGGCCATCCAGCCGCCGACCTCCACGGTATGGGTCTCGGCGGTGGCCTTGAGCGGCGACAGGCGACCGCTGCACAGGGCGCCGATGCGATCGCTGATCTGGAACAGCTCGTCGAGGTCTTCGGAGATCACCAGGATCGCCGCGCCGGCATCGCGCAGGGCGATCAGCGCGCGGTGGATAGCTGCGGCGGCGCCGACGTCGACGCCCCAGGTCGGGTGGGCGGCGACCAGCAGTTTCGGGTTTTGCAGGATCTCGCGACCCAAGATGAATTTCTGCAGGTTGCCGCCGGACAGGCTGCGCGCGGTGGTCTGCGCATCCGGGGTCTTCACCGCGAAGCGCTGAATGATCTGTTCGGCCAGTTCCAGCACTTTGCCGGAGCGGATCAGGCCGCGATTCACCAGGCCCTGCTGGAAGGCGGTGAGCAGGGCGTTGTCGGCCAGGCTCATGTCCGGCACGGCGCCGTGGCCGAGGCGCTCGGCGGGAACGAAGGCCAGGCCGAGAGCGCGGCGGGCGTCCGGGTAGAGATTGGCCATTGGCTGGTTGTCGAGGGTGATGCGTTCGCGCTCGTTGGTCGGCAGGCGGGTCTCGCCGCTGAGCAGGGCCAGCAATTCGTCCTGGCCGTTGCCGGCGACCCCGGCGATGCCGACGATCTCGCCGCTGCGCACTTCGAGGCGCAGGTGTTCGAAGGAAGTGCCGAAGGGGTCCTTGTTGCGCCAGGTCAGGTCGTCGACCCGCAGGCGCGGCAGGCCACCGGCGCTTTTCGGGTAGCTGGCTTCCAGGCCCTCGGCGTCGCCGACCATCAGCCGCGCCAGTTGCAGGTCGCTGCACTCGGCCGGCACGCAATCGCCGGAAACCCGGCCGCCGCGCAGCACCGTGGCGCTGTGGCAAAGGGCGCGGACTTCGTTGAGCTTGTGGCTGATGAACAGGATCGAGCAGCCCTCGGCGGCCAGGGCGCGCAGGGTGACGAACAGCTCGTCGACTTCCTGCGGGGTCAGCACCGAGGTCGGTTCGTCGAGGATCAGCAGCTTGATGTCCTGCATCAGGCAGCGAACGATCTCCACCCGCTGGCGCTCGCCGATCGACAGGCTGTGGACCAGGCGCTCAGGCTCCAGGCCCATGCCATAGCGCTGGGACACCTCGCTGATACGCGGCGCCAGTTGCTTCGGCGTACCGGCTTCGCGGCCCAGGGCCAGGGCGATGTTTTCCGCCACGGTCAGGGTTTCGAACAGGGAGAAATGCTGGAACACCATGCCCACTCCCAGCTTGCGTGCCTGGGCCGGGTCGCGCACCTGCACCGGCTGGCCTTCCCACAGCACCTGGCCGGAATCCGGCGCGGTGACGCCGTAGATGATCTTCATCAGCGTGCTCTTGCCCGCGCCGTTCTCGCCGAGCAAGGCATGGATTTCACCGGCGGCGATGCGCAGGTCGATGCGGTCGTTGGCCAGGGTGCCGGGGTAGCGCTTGGTGATCGCGCGAAGTTCCAGGCGCAGGGGAGATTCGGACATGGGACTGCTCGGATGGATGCGTTGAGCAGCTTGCAAAGCAAAAACATGGCCAAGTGGTCAGATTATTTCAGGAAGGCCCGTGGTAAAGGGGTTGGGGGATTGTAGGAAACAGGTCTGGGGCAGTTATGAAGGGCAGGGTGGTTGATTTTGGGGCGGGTGGAGGCATCAAACTGGTGCGGTGCTTTTTGAGGCCTCATCGCTGGCAAGCCAGCTCCCACAAAGAACCCTGTGGGAGCTGGCTTGCCAGCGATGAGGCCCCTCAGTTCATGAACACCTTCAAGCCCCACAAAGCCCCCATCCCCACCGCCAGGGTCAGCACGGTATTGCGGGTTTTCCAGGCCACCAGCGCAGCGAGGACCGCCGCCGGGATCTGCGGGTTGTCGATAACGAAATCGCCGTGCCCCTCCGGATACACCACCGCCGGCAGCACCAGCGCCGCCAGCACGCTGGCCGGTACATAGGCCAGCGCCCGGCTGACCAGCGGCGGCACCCGCAGGTTGCCGTACAGCTCGATAAACGACAGGCGCAGGGCAAAGGTGCCCAACCCCACCACCAGGAACAGGCACCACAGACCGAGATCGCTCATTGGCTTTCTCCTTCAGCCAGGCAGGCCGTTTCCGACGGCTTCCTGCGCAGGCTTTCCGCGGTCACCCCGGCAATCACCCCACCGATCGAGGCTGTGACCAGCCCGAGGTTGTAGGGCAGGTCCACCGCCGCCACGGCAATCCCGCCACCGACGATGGCCGCGACCAGCGCTGGCAGGTTGCGGATCCCCGGCACCAGCAAGGCGAGGAACGACAGTGGAATGGCGAAGCCCAGCGACCAGCTTTCCGGAATGCTGCCGCCAAGGAACACCCCGGCCAGCACCGACAGGTTCCACGCCAGCCACATGGCCACCGCCGTGCCGGCGTAGTAGTGCGGGGCGAAGCGTCCCAGCTCGCCGGATGACATCTTGAGCACGCAGAGCGCGTAGGACTGGTCGGAAAGCATGTACGACATCGGCCAGGTCCAGCGCCGTGGCTGCTGGTGCAGATGGGGCGCCAGCGAGGCGCTGTACATGATGAAGCGCAGGTTGATGATCAGCGCCGTGACCACGATGGCCACCGGTATCACGCCGCTGTGGATAAGTTGCAGGGCGACCATCTGCGCCGAGCCGGAATAGAACAGCAGGGTCATGCCGATGGCCATGGTCGGGGTCATGCCCATCTTGATCGCCATCACCCCGGTGACCAGACCGAAGGGGATGACGCCGGGCGTCAGGGGCAGCAGGGCACGGACGCCATGGGCGAAGGCGGCACGGGCGGAGGGGAAAGGCATGTCGCCTCCTGGAATTGTTGATTTTGTATGACAGACGCATCCGTCCGCATCGTGGGATAAAGTGTAGGGCTTGGGCGCCGTCGCTCTGAATCGACTTTTTTTCCGGGAAACCAGGCAGTTTTTGTTATGGCTAAAAGCTCATCGCCCGATCAATCGCTGCTCGCCATGCCGTCGTTCAAGGCCATGCGTTCCTTTGTCGCGGCGGCCAAGTACCGCAATTTCACCCGGGCCGCCGAAGCGCTGTGCGTGACCCAGGCGGCGATCAGCCGGCAGATCCGCGAGCTGGAACTGCACCTGGGTACCGAGCTGTTCACCCGCAGCGGCCGCGAAGTGACCCTGACCGCCGCCGGCGCGACGCTGTTCGATGCGGCGCAGCTTTCGCTGCTCAATATCTTCCAGGCCACCGAGCGCATCCGCCGGGAAAAGAGCGACAAACGCAGCCTGACGCTGTGCTGTTCCCCGGCCTTCTCCGGGTTGTGGCTGGCGCGGCGGATGAAGGACTTCTTCAGCGCCAACCCCGACCTCGATGTGAACGTCATCACCACCCAGCATTTCCTCGCCATGGAGCCGGGCATCGAGCCGGATATCTTCATCACCAAGATCTTCGAGCCACGTCCCGGTTACCGGCAGATTCCGCTGTTCCATGAAGTCATCTATCCCGTCTGTTCGCCCGCCTATCTGGAGGCCAACCCGGGGCTGGACAGCCTCGACGGCCTGCGCCGCGGTGTGTTGCTGGACCTCAATCCCTACGGCCGCTCGCAACTGTCGGAACAGGTCGACTGGGATGTCTGGTTCGCCCTGCAGTCCCACGGTGCCTCGCTGCCCCTGGCCGAGGCCCCGCAGCGTTTCAGCAGCAACGACTTCGTCCTGCTCATGCAGATGGCCCTGGACGGGCAGGGGCTGGCGCTGGGCTGGGAGCATCTGGTCGGCGACCTGCTGCGCGAGGGGCGCCTGGTGCGACCGGTCAGCGACGAACTGGTGTTCGCGGAAACCGTGCATTACCTGATCTGCAAGGAGGAAGTGGCTGACGACCCGGCGTGTTGTCGTCTGAAGGACTGGCTGATCGCCCAGTTTCGCTAGCCACAACGGACGGAAAACGCAGGACACGGACAGATTGCGCGGGGATTTTTCCAACGAGGCATTTTGTAATATTCAGTCACAGAGCCCTGACGATAGTAGCCGCCTCATCCTGCGCAAAGAGGCTACGCCGTGTTGCTCCGTGTCCTGTTTTCCCTGTCCGCCCTCAGCCTGTCCATCGCCACCCATGCTGCCGAGACCTACGACCTCGACACGCCGCGCCTGACCGGCATCGACAACTTCCGTGATCTCGCCGGGACCACCACGGCCTACACCACAGCCAATGACGGGGTGATGCGCTCAGGCGTGTTCTATCGCTCCAACGCCCTGACTCCGACTGCTTCCGACCTGGCGACGCTGAATGGCCTGGGCATTTCCAACGTCTACGACCTGCGCACCCCCAGCGAGATCGCCGCGACCCCGGACACCCTGCCGACAGGGGCGGTGTACCAGAACATCGATATCATCGGCAGCACCACCTCTGGCTCGAACATCACCAGCATCTCCTTCACCAGCGCTGCCCAGGCGGTGGCGATGATGGAAGAGACCAACCGTGCCTTCGTCAGCGATAGCGGCATGCGCAGCCAGTTCGCCGTGCTGTTCAACGAGCTTGCTGCTGCCGATGGCGCCGCGCTGTTCCACTGCACGGCGGGCAAGGACCGCACCGGCTGGACCGCTGCCGTGCTGCTGAGCATCGCCGGGGTGGACAGCGCCACCATCATGCAGAACTACCTGGCCACCAACGACTACACCGCCGCCCGGGTTGCCGCGACCCTGGCCGCGATGCCGTCGAGCATGGCGGCGATCTACGCGCCGCTGCTCGGCGTGCAGGCCAGCTACCTGCAAGCCGGCCTGGATGAAGTGACCGCCGAGTACGGCAGCATGGACAACTACCTCAAGGAAGGCCTCGGCCTGTCCCAGGAAACCATCTACGTGCTGCGCGGCAAGATGGTGTTCTACAGCAGTCTTCCGGGTACTGCGGGCTTGCAGGGCAACGCGGCGGCGGGTGCGCAGTTGCTCACGCAGTTGCAGAACAGCAGCCTGTCCGGCGACTACACCGCCTACAACTACTACCTGCAATCGGCCATCGACGCCGGCAGCCTGGGTGGCGTCGAAGCCCAGGTGGGCGGGC
The DNA here is from genome assembly GCF_057808595.1 of Pseudomonas sp. FG98. Classification (NCBI taxonomy): domain Bacteria; kingdom Pseudomonadati; phylum Pseudomonadota; class Gammaproteobacteria; order Pseudomonadales; family Pseudomonadaceae; genus Pseudomonas; species Pseudomonas sp. FG98. Next base: position 201,846 of record NZ_JBMDIJ010000007.1, read on the forward strand.
AGGTGCATGCCGATGCGGCCAGCTACCTGCTGCGCCAGGGCGCCTTGCTGGACAAGGCTGCCGCGCCGTTCGCCAGTGGCAGTGAGCTGAAGATCGGCCAGTACCGGCTGTGGACCACAGCGCTGGCGGGTTACCAGGGCACCGATGGCTCGGCCCGTGCAGCCAGCAGCAACGAGCACACCCAGGGCCTGATGGTCGGCCTGACCCAGCGTTTCTCCGAACAGCTCGGTGCCCATGCCGGGTTTGGCTATAGCCGCGGCAACGTGGGCGCGGCCGGTGGCGAGGTGGACACCGACCTGACCTTCATCAAGGCTGGTGCGCGCTTCGCCTTCGATAGCCTGGAGCGTGGGCTGTTTGTCGATGCCGGGGTGAATGGTGGCTGGCTGGAGTACGACAGCAAGCGTGAGCTAGGTGGCGGTCTGGGTGCGGCCAAGGGCGATACCGAGGGCACCCTGGCCGGGGCCAGTCTGGCGCTGGGCTACCGGATGCCGATGAGCGGCGTCACCGTGGAGCCGAGCCTGGGTGTGCGAGTCAGTCACGTGGACCTCGATGGTTTCCAGGAGAAGGGCAGCGAACTGGCCTTGCAGGTGGATGAGCTCAAGGAAACCCGGCGCAGTGCCTTTGCCAACCTGAAGGCCACCTTTGCGCCGCAGCAACTGGGTGCGGGCTGGCAGCTGACTCCGGGCCTGGAAGTCGGCTACGAGCATGCGCTGGGTGACCATGATGTGGTCAGCCAAGGGCAGTTGCTGGGGCTGGCGGTCGACCAGCGTTCGGCGTTCGACAGTCGTGATCAGTTCAGTGGTGGCTTCAACCTGAATGCCGGGTTGCGGGACTTCAGTGTCGGAGCCGATATCGGAGTGATTGCTGGCGGTGATAGCCAAGGTGTCAGTGGCAACCTGAAGGCCAGTTATCAGTTCTGATGGCCCCTGCGCAGCTCTGCCGGACTGATGCCGTAGGCACTCTGGAAGTACTGGCAGAAGCGCCCGACATTGCTGAAGCCCAGGGCCAGGGAAATCTCGCTGACCGAGCGCGACGCGTCTTGTCTGAGCGCGTCGTAGGCCCGTTGCAGGCGTACCTGGCGCTGATAGCCGACGATGGAGGTGCCGACGAAGCGGCGGAAACCATCCTGCAGGGCGCGCAGGCTGACATGGCTCAGCGCGGCCAGTTCGCCGCCGCTGACCAGCGCATCGGGATGGGCCTGGAGATAGTCCACCGCCAGCTTCACGTGGCGTGGTGCGATCAGCTTCTGCGGGCGTTGCAGGGCTTCGCTGTAGTTGTGCGGCCACACCTCCAATACCGAATCCACCAGCATTTCCTGGAGCCGGGCAGGCATCAGCGAACCGGCGCTCATCAACGGATCGAAGGCGCTGCCGGTAGCCATGCCGACGATCGCCTTGATGCCCTGGAAGGCGTCGGCGGTCATGTCCACTAACGGTTGGAAACGCACGGGCTGGAGGATCGGCCGGCCCAGCAGCAATGACAGGCGCCGGGCGAACAGTGAACGGCGGATCGACATGCCGTACTGGGAATGGCCATCGATGAAGCCCACCGACTTCACCGAGGTTTTCTCCACGGCCAAGGCCACCTGCGGTGTGCCGACAAGGTCGCTGGCGTGGCTGAAGACGATGCGGCCACTGGTGGGGAAGACGAAGGTGATTTCGTCGTCGGTGTCGGGCATGCCGGTGCGCAGGTCGCCCTGGAAGCTCAGGTTGCGAAAGCTCATGCCGTCGTAGCGCCCGTACACCCCGGCGATGGCCACCGGGCGGTCGGGGCGCGGCATACCGGCGTAGAGGTTGCCGAACTGGCGGGTGAACAGGGCGCCGAAATCGTCCGTGCTCATGTTGTCGGAGCGGATCATGAAGGACTGGCGGTGCATTGTTGGTCTTCGGTGGCGGCTGGGGGAGGGCAGGATAGAGGAGGGGGGTTACAGGCTGATGATGGGGGTAGATCAGAAGGCCTCATCGCAGCATGGGTATCTACACAACTTCAGATCACCACAAAACGATGCGCCGCCGCGTACCTGTGGGAGCGGCTGTTAGCCGCGATTGGGCGCGAAGC
>NZ_JBMDIJ010000070.1:0-32379 GCF_057808595.1 Pseudomonas sp. FG98
AACAGACGTGGGAGCGAGCTTGCTCGCGAAGCGCCGTGTGGACGGCGCTCGATCTCAAGAGCGCCAGAAAAACACCGGCATGCGCTTCGCAAAGCGCCGCGCGGACGACGCTCGATCTCAAGAGCGCTATAAAAATCAAGACATGCATCCGGCCGCTGCCCGGTCAAGGCCCGTGACTTTCATGTTGCCGGTTCCTGTTGTAGTGTCTCGAACACATAAAATGTTACAGGCGCTACACCCACGCCACTGTACTTTGGAACGAAACAGTGACTGCACTCATCGTCTTCAGCGGCCTCCCCGGTACCGGAAAAACCACCCTTGCCCAACAGCTGGTTGCCAGCACGGGGGCGGTCTACCTGCGCATCGACACGATCGAGCAGGCGATTCGCAATGCCGGCGTACTAGCCGGGGGTGTCGGCACCAGTGGCTACCAGGTCGCGCTGGAACTGGCCCGGAGCAACCTGGCATTCGGCCGGCAGGTCATCGTCGATTGCGTCAATCCGGTCGAACAAAGCCGCATGGCCTGGCGAGCGCTTGCCGAGGACAGCGGCGTGGCACTGCTGGACATCCAGGTAGTCTGCTCGGACCAGGTCGAACATCGGCGCCGGGTCGAGAGCCGGCAAGGGGATATTCCCGGGCTGGTTCCGCCTGACTGGCAATCCGTGCTCGAACATGACTATGCAGCCTGGGAGGTTGCGCCCTTCACCATCGACACGGCATCGATGTCCGTAGCGCAAGCCGTCACGGCAATCAGCCGTATGTTGTAGTGCTCCACGAAAAGGAATCACCGTGCCCGCCCTGATCGAAACCAGACACCTCAGCCGGGTCGACAGTGTTGGGCACACCACCCTGCTCGCCCCCACCGACTTCGCCCTGCATGCCGGCGAGCGCCTGACCATCGTCGGCCCCTCCGGCTCCGGCAAGAGCGTCTTTCTCCGCGCCCTCGCCCTGCTCGACCCGCCCGACAGCGGCGAGCTGCGCTGGCTCGCCGAGCCGGTCGGCGCCCAGCAGATCCCCCGCTACCGCACCCATGTCAGCTACCTGGCCCAGCGCCCCGCAATGGTCGATGGCACGGTAGCCGACAACCTGAAGCTGCCCTTCACCCTCAAGGCCTTTCAGCCGCGCCGCTTCGATGCCGATCTCGCCAGCAGGCTGCTGGACCAGGCCGGCAAGCCCGCCAGCTTTCTCGACAAGGCCGTCGCCGACCTGTCCGGCGGCGAGGCGCAGATCGTCGCGCTGGTCCGGGTGCTGCAACTGGCGCCGCACGTGATCCTGTTCGACGAGCCCACCGCCGCCCTCGACCCGCAATCGGCTGCTGCGGTGGAACACCTGGTGTTGAACTGGGCCGAACCCGAGCGCGCGCTGGTCTGGGTGACCCATGACCGCGACCAGGCGCGGCGCATCGGCAACCGGCACATGACCATGGACCAGGGGGTATTGCAGCCATGAACTACCAGAGCCTGTCCTACCTCGACCTGGCCATCGCCTCGGCGCTGATCCTGGTCAACGGGGTGCTCTCGGTCCTGCTCAGGTTGCAACTGGAACGCCAGTTGTTGCTGGCGGGCATCCGCACCGTGGTCCAGCTTCTGGCCATCGGCTATGTGCTCGGCTGGGTGTTCCAGCATGCCCAGTGGTATGTGGTGCTGCCGTTGATGTGCGGCATGACCCTGATTGCCGGTTTTTCCGCCAGCGGGCGTGGCGAACGCCACTATCGCGGCCTGCTCGTCGACAGCGTGGTATCGGTGTGGCTGAGCTCCTGGCTGGTCACCGCCATCGGCCTGCTGGTGATCCTGCGGGTACGCCCCTGGTACGAGCCGCAGTACGCCATCCCGATCCTCGGCATGATCCTCGGCAACACCCTGACCGCCGTGTCCCTCGGCATGGAACGCATGACCCGCGAGCTCGCCGCCCAGCGCGGCCAGGTCGAGATGATCCTGTCCCTCGGCGGCACCCGCTGGGAGGCCGCCAGAAGCGCGGCGGCCCAGGCGGTGCGCGCGGGCATGCTGCCGACCCTGAACCAGATGACCGTGGTCGGCATCGTCAGCCTGCCGGGGATGATGACCGGCCAGATCCTCGCCGGACAAAGCCCGGACGAGGCCGTGCGCTACCAGATCGTGATCATGTTCCTGATCGCCGCGTCCTCGGCGCTGGGCACGGTGTGCGCCGTGCTGTTGACCTTCGGCCGGCTGTTTTCCCCTGCCCACCAGTTTCTCGCGCATCGCCTGGTGGCTCGGCGCTGAACGCGCCCGGCCACGAATTCCCTCATGTTTTTTTGACGTTTTTTTGCCAATTGCCCGCTTAGGGTGGCGGTCCCGGTCATGACAGGAAGCCGTCCCCGATGAAGCCTTACTTCCCCTACCCCTTGTGCGACGAAATCCTCAGCCAGGCCGCCGAATGGTGCCTGCGCCTGCAGGAAAGCGCCTGCACCAGCGCTGAACGCGAGGCCTTCGCGCAGTGGGTGCAGGCCGATCCACGGCATGCGTTCGAGTATGCGCGGGTGCTGGAGACCTGGGAGTTGAGCAACGCCCTGCCGAAGCAGCCGTTACCGGTGAAGCAGGATTGAACCCGCTAGCGCCATCCCTGCCCGTAGCCGCGCGCTAGGCCCCGACCTTGCGGTTTTCACACCTTCCGGCGGATGTCATCATTACGCCATCTCAGGTTCGATGCCTGTCTTCTTTCTTCCTGAAGCAGCTCTACACACGTTTGGCAAACCAAGGAATCCAGTCTTGTACATCCAAAGTTTCTCGCTGTTGGGGCTTCGCCGCCTGCACTTGAATGAGTTCGTCACTGGCACCCCCCTCGATGGCAAGCCCATTACTGAGTACCAGACGTCGAATATCAATATCTTCGTCGGTCCGAACGGTGGCGGGAAATCGACCGTACTGGACATGGTGCGTGCCCTGAAGGACTTCGAGATGCTGAAGTTTCTATCTCGGGAAAATACCAGGCATACCACGATCTCGAGGTCCGTTATTAAATTCCATGACTTCACCACCGTAATGGACTTCAAAAGCCAAGGTGACAACGATTTCATTCTTACCTTCCGGGCTGATACAGAAAATGAAATAGTGCTCTTTCGGGATAACATCCTGCGAACCCAGCCTACTGCACCAAGTGATCTGAATGCTGTCATGCAGAGCATCCCCGCGAAAATCAGTTGGCGAACTTCACACGATGAAACAGACGTTCCGCTCGAAGACTTCGTGAACATCCTGAATAAAGATGCAAGCCACCTGACAGGACTCGCCTCATTCCCCACCCAACCAGGGCAAACGCTTTATATGCAGCGCAATGAGCAGAGGATCGACAAACGGGCGATCAGGGTACGCGGAGACGACGCGCTTTCCATCGATCTGAATGACGATGAGATGGGCAACGACATCCCCGTCAAAATGCTGCCTTCAGGCTGGAGGGCATTTGCGGGGCTATTGGCGTGGTTGAGTGACAGGAAAGATGAAATATGCCTGATCGAGGAGCCTGAAACTCATTTGCACCCTACCCTGCAAAGGCTTTTGATCCAGCGAATGGCAGAAATCGCGCAAAGTAATAGGCTGCAGTTGTTTATCTCCACCCACTCATCCGTGCTCATCGACGTCGCTACCTGGCCCGATGAGAAGCCGCGCCTCTTCGAAGCCAATGGTTTTGCATTGACCGAGCTTACCGACCCTGCGATTGCACTGGCGGGTCTGGGTATCAAGCCAAGCGACATTTTCCAGGCAAACGGTATAGTCTGGATCGAGGGCGCATCGGACAGACTATATCTGCTGCACTGGCTGCAACTGTGGTGCAAGAAAAGTGGCCAAAAGATGCCTGTAGAGAACTTGCACTTCAGCTTTGCGTTCTATGGCGGTTCGATGCTGAGCCATTACTCGGCAGGCCGAACTCCAGGGCTGATCGATATGTTCAGCATCAATAACAACTCCATCGTCATTATGGATCGAGACCTTGACTTCGCTAGGGAAAAAGGCACCGATCGTTGTATTAATGAAAACTGCACAAAATATCAGGTATGGAGTGATTTCCAGAAAAAACAGAACCCCTATAGCTACTGCTGGGTTACCGAAAAATACACAATTGAAAGCTACTTGCCGTCGGCGTTCCGAGAAAAATATTTCAATTACAAAAGTGGCAGACTAGACAAAACTTCTTCTTACTCGAAAGTATCGCTCGCACAAAAATTTGCGGATAAGCACACCACATTCAACAGTAGCTTCGAGAATAATAGCGATCTCCCCCAATGTATCGAGAAATTATTCAACACCATTTCGAAATGGAACACATAACGGTGCTCAGAGCCATAGTTCAGGCCCTTTCTCAATGCGACTTACGCGCTTAGAACAGCAGCGTCCTACTATTGCAGACTACACAGTTGCGAGAACGGCTATAGAAGTGATTGCCCGGCAGTATCTTGCCGTGCTGCGGGCAAAAAACCGCCTTGCAGCTCGGGCAGCGGTGCCATTGGGAAAAGTACGAAGGGTTGTCGTGAGTGCGTCGTTGTCCGCACGAGTAACATACCGTCCTGTCTGCCGACTGGATGTTATCAAGAAACGACAGCCCCACATGGCGAGCGTATATCTCGACCTTGCACACGGAGTCCGCCAGTGTCCCGATATACAGGACGAACCCAGGGTTTCTACTGGCATAGGAGGTGTTCATGCGCATCACATCCTCCTGGTGAGTACGACGAAGATCGGCTTGCCCCAAGAGATTTTGGTACATCTCTTTTTCGGAACTCCATACTTTCTTGTGTATGGCATCACTATAAACATCGTTCAGATGATCGTCAGAATAAATGTGCTGGAAAAGCAACGGACTGAAATCATCAGTATCTCCATATTCACAATCAGGCCTGCCCGGGCTTCTCTGCAATAGGAATGCAACAAATACCAGCTTGCCACTTGTCACTATATTTACTGAAACGCCGTAATTGCCGGGAAAGTGATCATTCCAACCAATCCAGTCGCCACTCGATGGTCCAAGAGCATAATCCGCCCCGTAGCGCTTCTCGTAGGGGTGATTGTGATAAGTCCCGATGAAGGCGGTCGTGTGCTTGGCGATGGGCAGTTTAAGGTCCAGCCAGTTGAACTCCCCAACGATGGGCTGGCCAGCGAGCGACAATCTACCCAGTGCCGGATCCCAGTTCAGACAATTGCCCATCTCCAGCACCTTGGCTTCGGACTTGGCCTTGGTTGCCTTGATAGCGGACTGAAGATAGCCGGGGATAATCAAATACGCCGGCACGCGGTTTCGCGGCTGGGCCAGCTGGAGCGAAACGAATTCGTTGATATCCACCGCGCCGACCTCTCAGGAATGAGTTCGCCGAAATGCTAGCACGGTGCCTCTACTGGATATCGAAGGAAAAGCCGTCGCGCAAAGTAATGCCCTGACGGCAACTCCGGGCGCTGTTCGGAGAACTCAACCCCACCCCGCTGGCACCTCGGCAACCTGGGTGATGGCATTGCCTACCGGCGTGATGAACATGCGCGTCGACGGCAGCGTACGTGGGTTCGGTTCGCCGCCACGCACGCCGGTCCAGTTGGGTATGCCACCCTGTCCTTCGACCTCGGCCAGGCGGGTGATCTCGATGTCATGGGGCTGGAAGGTGGTGAGCAGGATGCGCAAGGGCCGTACCCGCGCCAGGCAGTGCACGGTGTAGCCACGGTTGTTGGCGGCGACCCATTTGTTCGACTGCACATGCCAGAACACCTGCACCGGAATCTGGTCGGCAGAGTATTGCCCCTGGGCAAGCCCGGCCTGCACCAGGGCCAACGGGCTGTTGGCCACGGCATCCGGAAAACCGGGCAAGGCCGCCTGGTTGACGTTCTGGCTCTGGAAGGTGCCGGCGACCCGCTGCTGGCCAAAGTGGATGCGCATCGAGGCGCCGCTGCTGGCGGCCCGGGCCGTTGCCTTGATTTTGTCGATGGTGGGACGGATGCGGTCCGGAATGATGATCGCTTCCAGGCGGTCGTAGAGGATGCGGTCCCAGGCTTTGCGGTACTGCGAGCTGCCCAGCGCATTGCGGGCGAAATGATCGAGGTCGTAGCGCAACCACTCCAGTTGACGCACCCGCGACGGCTGCAGGGTGGCGATAGCTTCGTCCAGCAGGTTGATGTGATTGTCGAGCGCGGTGATGTCCATATCGGGGCCTGCTGAGCTGAGGGATGTAGGGAAAAGATCCTACAATGCTTATGTAGCTATTTGCCATCTACTTGCCATTCACTACCCGGTGCCCGCGCAACCGTCGGACGACTGCTGCACGGGCACTTCACCGTCAATCGCTAGGTTCAACGCACCTTCTGCGTATGCCGCTCCCTCATCTCCTGCCGTTCCTTGGCCTCCACCGACAACGACGCCGTCGGCCGCAGCAGCAAGCGCTGCAAGCCGATCGCCTCGCCGGTTTCCGCGCACCAGCCATATTCGCCCCGGGCCAGGCGCTCCAGGGCTTCGTCGATCTTGTCCAGCAGCTTCTTCTCCCGCTCCAGCACCCGCAATTGCCATAGCCGGGCTTCTTCGCTGCTGCCGATATCGGCCGGGTCGGAGTTGATCTCGTGGTTCTTGAGGGATTCGAACTCTTCGGAAATCCGCGTTTGCAGGTCCTGCCGTTCAGCCAGCAGCAGATTCTGGAAAAAGCCCAGCTGGGCGGCGTTCATGTAGGCCTCTTCGGGCTGTTGCAGCAATTCTTCTTCGGTCATGTTCACTTCCTGAAATTCAGTGGTAGTCCCTGGCAGCCCTCGACCAGCCGCCCCTCGTGCCAGGCCAGTTGCCCGGAAACCAGGGTGGTGCTGATGCGATGGCGGAAGGCGTGCTGTCGGAATGGCGTCCATTGACAGTGCGACAGCAGCGGGTCGAGGTGCACCGGCCGGGCCTGCGCCAGCTTCTCGACCAACACCAGATCGGCCCAGTAGCCCTCGCGGATATAGCCCCGGTCCGGGATGCCGAACAGCTCCGCCACGTTATGGCTGGTCTTCTGCACCAGCCGGGTCAGCGACAGCACACCATCGGCGACCAGCTCCAGCAGCGCCGGCAAGGCGTGCTGGACCAGGGGTAATCCGGACGGCGCCTGGGCATAGGGGCGGGATTTTTCTTCGAGGGTATGCGGTGCATGGTCGGTGCCGATGACATCGAGACGGTCGCAGAGCAAGGCCTGGCGCAGAGCGTCGCGGTCGGCGCGGCTCTTGATCGCCGGGTTGCACTTGATCAGGTTGCCCAGCGCGGCGTAATCGCGGTCATCGAACAGCAGGTGGTGGGCGCAGACTTCGGCGGTGATGCGCTTGCCCGCCAGCGGACCGGGCTCGAACAGCGCCAGCTCGCGAGCAGTGGTGAGGTGCAGCACATGCAGGCGGGTATCGAAGCGCCTGGCCAGCTCCACCGCCATCGACGAAGAGCGATAGCAGGCTTCGGCATTGCGGATCACCGGGTGCCATTCGGGCCCGATCGCCTCGCCGTAGAACCCGCGCAGGCGGGTATCGTTGGCAATGATCGACGGGGTGTGCTCGCAGTGGGCCAGGAGAATGGTCGGCACGCAGGCGAACAGGCGCTCCAGTACCTGCGGGTCGTCCACCAGCATGTCCCCGGTGGAGGCGCCCATGAATACCTTGACCCCGGCCACCTCGGCGGGATCGAGGGCGGCGACCACGTCGAGGTTGTCCTTGCTGACGCCGAAGTGAAAGGCGAAGTTGGCCACCGAACTGCGCGCCGCCCGCTGCTTCTTGTCGGCCAGCGCCGCCAGGGACAGGGTCGCCGGGTTGGTGTTGGGCATGTCCATGAAGCTGGTGATGCCGCCGGCCACCGCCGCCCGCGACTCGGAATGAATGCTGCCCTTGTGCGGCGCGCCGGGTTCGCGGAAATGCACCTGGTCGTCGATCATGCCGGGCAGCAGCCATTGGCCACAGGCATCGATTTCCACGGCGCCAGCCTGGTTGCTGATCAACCCGGCGACCTTCTCGATCCGGCCATGGGCGACCAGCACATCGGCGCAGACGGTGCTGCCTTCGTTTACCACGCAGGCATTGCGGATCAGGACTCGGGTCATGGCAGGTGGTTGCTCTTGAACGAAAACGCAATGTTATAACACTTGAATTTGTGTATCGTCGAGCCCTGCCGGCACACCACAAAGCCGCCGGTAAAAACCATTAAAGATTCCTTCACCCAGCCTCCGGCCGTCCTCATCTACGCTCAGCTCACCACTCTCCCGGAAATCCGCCCATGGACATGGACTGGCATCAAGCCTTGCAGGAGAGCCTGCGCTGGCTCGCCCTCACCTCCCTGATCACCTTTGTCGGCCTGGCCCTGTGTGCCCGCCTGGCCATCCGTTTCACCCGTTGGGGGCGGCAGTTCTGGCAGATCGCCGGCCCCTGGCTCAGCCCCAGGCACAGTTGGCGGCCGTTGCTGGCGTTTGCCCTGCTGCTGTTGCTGACCTTGTTTGCGGTGCGCCTGAACGTGCTGTTCTCGTTCTGGTACAACGGTTTCTACAGTGCCCTGCAGGGCCTGGACCAGACGGCGTTCTGGTACCTGCTCGGGGTCTTCGCGGTACTGGCCACGATCCACGTGTTCCGCGCCCTGTTCACCTACTACGTGACCCAGGCCTTCAGCATCCGCTGGCGCACCTGGCTGACCGAGCGCCTGACCACCGACTGGATGGCCGGCGACGGCTACTACCGCGGGCAGTTCCTGGAACATCCGGTGGACAACCCGGACCAGCGTATCGAGCTGGACATCAACGCCTTCGTCACCGGCTCGGTGACCCTGTGCCTTGGCGCGGTCAGTGCGCTGGTCTCGCTGGTGGCCTTCACCGGGATTCTCTGGGGCCTGTCGGCGCCGCTGACGGTGGCCGGGATCGAGGTGCCACGAGCGATGGTGTTCGCCGTGTACATCTATGTGCTGATCGCCACCTGGATCGCCTTCAAGCTGGGTAAACCGCTGATCCGCCTGAACTTCCTCAATGAAAAACTCACTGCGAACTTCCGCTATGCGTTGATGCGCCTGCGCGAATACGCCGAGAACGTGGCCTTCTACCAGGGCTCGCGAATCGAACGGGACACCCTGCTGGGGCGCTTCTCGGCCTTGATCGTCAATGTCTGGGCGCTGGTCTACCGGAGCCTGAAATTCGACGGCTTCAACCTGGCGGTGAGTCAGGTGGCGGTGGTGTTTCCCTTCATTCTCCAGGCGCCGCGTTTCTTCAGCGGGGCGATCAAGCTGGGCGATGTGATGCAGACTTCCCAGGCCTTCGGCCAGGTGCAGGACTCACTGTCGTTCTTCCGCTCTTCCTACGACACCTTCGCCCAGTACCGCGCGACCCTCGACCGTCTGACCGGTTTTATCGATGCCAACCAGCAGGCGCGGGAGCTGCCACGGGTGGCCCGGGTCGAGCAGGCCGATGCCCTGGAAATCCGCGACATGCAGGTATCACGGCCGGATGGCCAGCGCCTGCTCGGCGACTTCCGGCTGAGCCTGGTACCCGGGCAGTCGCTGCTGATCAAGGGCCCCTCTGGCTGCGGCAAGACCACCCTGCTGCGCGCCATCGCCGGGCTGTGGCCGTATGCCGAGGGCGAGGTGCATTGCCCTGGGCCTGACTCGGCGCTGTTCCTGTCGCAGCGGCCGTACCTGCCGCTGGGCATGCTGCGCACGGCGGTGGCCTACCCGGCAATCGGCCTGCCGGACGACGACCAGCGCCTGGGTCAGGCCCTGCGCGAGGTCAACCTCGGACACCTGGTGGACAAGCTGGGCGTCAGCGATGACTGGGGGCGCATCCTCTCAATCGGCGAACAGCAGCGCCTGGCCTTTGCCCGGGTGCTGGTGAACCAGCCGAAGATCGTGTTCCTCGATGAATCCACCTCGGCGATGGACGAAGGGCTGGAGCATGCCCTGTACGGGCTGCTGCGCGAGCGGATGCAGGACAGCATGCTGGTCAGCGTCGGGCACCGGGCGACGCTGGCGGGGTTTCATAGCCATCATCTGCTGCTGGATGGGAATGGGGGGTGGAAGGTGGCTGAACAATAGAGAGCACATCCGTACTCCTTGTTGTTTTTGAGGGTGTCATCGCCGGCAAGCCAGCTCCCACAAGGTCCGGTACATGCAGTACCTGTGGGAGCTGGCTTGCCAGCGATGACACCCTCAACGTCAACACATCTTTAGAAGCTCAACCCTGCCGCAACCACTCGATAAAACAGGCGAACAACTCCGACTGCGAGTTGATCTCCAGCTTCAGGTACAGATTCTTGCGGTGCATGCGCACCGTCTCCGGCGAGATCCCCAGCTCGATGGCCGTGGATTTCACCGAGTGTCCGCGCAGGATCATATGCGCCACCTCCCGTTCGCGATCGGTCAGCACCTGGCAGCCAAAGCTGTCGAACGCCGCCTGCAATCCGCCCTGCTCCGCCCCCGCACCGACTTCCGCCAGGCCATGGCGGCGCAACAGCTCGCGAACCATCGGCTCGACCGCGCGCAGCAGGTCCAGTTGCGCGGTGCTCAACCGGGTGCCGCTGCAGCCCTGGAACAGACTCAGCGACAGCTTGCGGTCCTCGCCCAGGTCGGCGATGAAGTAGCTGTCCTCGCTGCAGCCGGTGGCCAGGTAGTAGGTCTTGTAGTAGTCGCTGTCGAAGAAGTGGTCCGGGGCGATCTCGGCCAGGTGATAAAAGCCCTCGGCCAGGCCGTTTTCCACCGCCAGGCAGAACGGGTCGAGCAGGTAGCCGGCGGCAAAGTAGCGATTGAGCACGGCATCGCGGTGCCGCTCGGGAATGCCCTGCTGGTACAGCAGGCGCGGCGCACGACCACGGCATTCGAGGCTGATCATCATCGACTCCACCGACACCAGTTCGCCGATGGCGGCGGCCAGGTGGGCCAGGCCATCGTCGCGCTGACTGTGGAGAAAGGCCGCCCGCAGCGCATCGTGCCAGCGCTGCAGGGTGCCGAAAGACAGGGTAACGGGCGTATCCGGGGTGACTTGGCTCATGCCCGGCAGTCTAGCCTGCCGGGCATGCTGGCGAACAGGTCGGCGCAGGCTGCTCATAGGCCCTGGTACAGGCCTTCGGCGCGCAGCTCGGCGGCGGTGTCGAGGATGCACTGACGAAGGATCTCGACGATCTCGTCAACTTGGGCATGGGTGATGACCAACGGCGGCGACATCACGTTCAGGTGCATGATCGGCCGCACCAGCAGCCCCCGCGCCTGGGCCTTGCGGTGGATGCGCTCGCCGATGTTCACCGCATCGTCGAACAACGCCTTGCTGGCCTTGTCGGCAACGAATTCGACACAGGCCATCAGCTTCAGGCAGCGCACCTCGCCCACCAGCGGCAGCCCGGCCAGGGTCGCCAGGCGCTGTTCCAGGTAGCCGCCGACGTCCTGCACATGGGCCAACAGATTCTCCCGCTCGATGATCTCGATGTTCTTCAGCGCCGCGGTGCAGCACACCGGATGGCCGCTGTAGGTGAAACCGTGGGTGAAGCAACGGCCCTTGCCCGGCTCGGCGATGACCTTCCAGATGCGCTCGGAGAAGATGCACGCGCCCAGCGGCAGGTAGGCCGACGTCAGGCCCTTGGCGGTGGTGATGATGTCCGGTTGCACGCCGAACAGTTCCTCGCTGGCGAAGAAGGTGCCGAGGCGGCCGAATGAGGTCACCACCTCATCGGCGACGAAGAGGATGTCGTAGGTCTGGCACAGCTCCCACATGCGCCGGAAATAGCCCTCGGGCGGAATGATCACGCCGCCCGAGCCCATGATCGGCTCGGCGAAGAACGCCGCCACCTTGTCCGGACCGAGGGAGTGGATCTTGTCCTCGAACTCGGCCACCAGGAAGTCGAGGAACTCCGCCTCGTCCATATCGTCCGGGGCGCGGTACGGGTTGGGGTTGGAGACGTGGTGGATCAGCTCGTTGGCGTAGTCGAACTCGGGTACCCGGTCGGCGGCCTTGTTGCCGATCGACATGGTCAGGGTGGTGGAGCCGTGGTAGGCGTTGTAGCGGGCGATGATGTGCTTCTTCTCCGGCAGGCCGCGGCAGTTCTGGTAGTACTGGATCAGCCGGTAAGCGGTATCCACCGCAGTGGAGCCGCCGGTGGTGAGGAACACGTGGTCGAGGTCACCGGGGGCCAGTTGCGCCAGCTTCTGGCACAGCTGGATGGCCACGTCATTGGCCATGTCCGAGAACGGGTTGGAATAGGCCAGGCGGCGCACCTGGTCGGCGATGGCCTGGGCCATTTCCTCGCGGCCCAGGCCGATGTTGGTGCACCACATGCCGCCGACGGCATCGAGGAAGCGGTTGCCTTCGGTATCGCGGATATAGGCGCCCTCCCCGGCGACGATGTTCAGCGCGCCCTGCTCGCGGTGCTCGTCGAACATGTGGTAGCCGTGCATGTAGTGGGCCTTGTCGGCTTCCACCAGCGGGTCGGCGGCGAGGGTCGGTGCTTTGCTGGGCATGTTCATGGACAGCTCCTTGGAATAAGTGAAATCAGTAGCCGGTCTTGACCGTGTTCCACACCCGGGTGATGGCACGCATGTCCCGGGCGGACTGGGTTTTCTGGGCAAACAGACGCTGGCGAGTGGCGTCGTCCGGGTAGATGGTCGGATCGTCGCGGATCTCGGCCTTGACCAGCGCCGTCGAGGCGCCGTTGCTGTTGGCGTAATGAATAAGGTTGGTCACCCCGGCCATGTTCTGCGGCTGCAGCAGGAACTCGATGAACTTGTGCGCATTGGCCGCGTGGGGCGCGTCCTTGGGCAGGTAGAGGTTGTCGAACCAGATCAGCGAGCCCTCGTCGGGAATGAAGAAGCTCAGGTGGATATTCTTTTTCGCCTCTTCTGCCCGGGCCTGGGCAGTGGCGTAGTCGCCGGACCAGGTCAGCGCCAGGCAGACATCGCCGTTGGGCAGGCTGGTGAGGTAGTTCACCGAATCGAACTTGCGGATGTAGGGACGCACCGCCAGCAGCAGTTGCTGGGCCGCCTCCAGGTCGGCCGGCGCGGCACTGCGCGGGTCCTTGCCGAGGTATTGCAGGGCCAGGGGAACCACCTCGCTGGGCGCGTCCATCAGGGTCACGCCGCAGTCGGCGAAGCGCGAGACGATCTTCGGATCGAACAGCATGGCCAGCGAGCCGATCGGCGCATCGGGCATGCGCGCCTTGATCTGGTCAACGTTGTACGTCACCCCGGAACTGCCCCAGGTGTAGGGCGCAGAGAACTTCAGGCCGGGGTCGTAGCCTTGCAGGTCGGCGACCACCTTCGGGTCGAGGTTGCTCCAGCTCGGCAATTGCGCCTTGTCCAGTGGTTGGAACACCCCGGCCTTGATCAGCGGCGGTACCAAGGATGCATTGAGCATCACCAGGTCATAGCCGGAGCGGCCGGTGAGCAGCTTGGTCTGCACGGTTTCGTAGCCGTCGAAGGTGTCGTAGATCACCTTGATGCCAGTGGCCTTCTCGAAATCGGCCAGGGTGGTTTCGCCGATGTAGTCGGTCCAGTTGTACAGTCGCAGCGTATTGTTATTGTCCGTTTCGGCGGCCTGCGCGGCGCTGGCGATACACGCCAGCAGCAGGCTGCCGATCACCTTTGGTGCCTTGCCCATAGCAACTCCATCGTGTGACTGCTCGGAATGAGCCGGTGGACCTACTATCGGGAGATTCGGCGGGCGGGAACATAACCCGAATGGGTGGGGGTCGTTTTTGGGTATGCCTGCAAGGCATGGGGTGACTGTCCCGGCCTCATCGCCGGCAACGCCGGCTCCCACAGGGGTCAGCGCCGAACACGGATACTGTGGCTGACCCAGCCCCCCTGTGGGAGTCGGCTTGCCGACGATGAGGCCATCCGCTTCGACATCGATCGGAGCTACGTCGCCACACACCAGAAAAATTAAGCCGTTTCCTGCTGGTAGCTCAGATTAATCCTACATACCCCGCCAAATATCCTGCCCATCCTCCGGGCGGTCGGCCTGCATCCCTTCAGAACACCGGAAAGGTATTGCAGGCCCTTACCGGTCTTCGAGTACGACTCGATTACCCAACCCAGAGGAAATGTAGCAATGGTTGGCTATTTCATACGCCGCGGTGACAAGACCAGTTGTGGTGGCCAGGTCATCGGCTCCGACAGCCTGATCACCATGATGGGCGTCGAACATGCCCGTGAGGGCGACAGTGTCACTTGCGGGGTCACCGGCCTCACCTACCCGATTCTCGGGGGCGTGTCCTTTATCACCAGTTCCGACATACGCGTGGCGGGCACCCTGGACAGCGTCAGCGGATGCCCGTGCAGAGCCACCCTCTACCACTCCTGGACCTACACAACCTACGTGAACGAGGATCCAGCGCCAGCACCGGCAAGTGCCCGGTCGACCAACAGTCAGCCGACAAGCGCTTCTGCCAGTGCCGCCCGCACCAGCGCTGCACCGGCCCCCGGCATATCCGAATCAGAGGAATGCAGCGGCTGCTTCCAGCTCATCAACCAGCGCCACCTCCCTTGCAGCCTGCACAGCTACGCCCTGCTGCTGAACGGCGAGCAGATCGCCGAAAGCCATCTCAATGAAGAAGGCTTCAGCAACATCGGTACCAGCCCTGCTCCCTTGAGCGCACAACTCGCCATTTACGCCCCCTCGCCTGTTCTGGAGTAACGCCCCGTGTCCTTGAAAGATTTCCAACAAACCACCGCGCTGGGGCCGGATGCCCTGTTCATGCTGGAAGGCGCCACTTTCGATACCTCGCCCGGGGGGCGGCACAGGCCGAAGCAGATCGTGATCAATGCCTTGCCATTGACCAAGGTCCCGGTGGCGATGCGAAGGATGGGGTGGCACACGTCGGCTGCTTTGATGCAGCGGTGGTTTGATAGTCCGGGGTGGGAGATGCCGGAGGCGTGGAAAACGAATGATGGACAGCCAGCGCCGTTGGGGCTGAGTAACGCCCACTGCGATGAGAGTATCGTGAAAATGAGCTGGGCAATGGGGTACGAACGCTGCCAGGCCGCAGTTAAAGAGGCCGAGTCCAGGCTCACGACACCGAATGCTGTTAAAAGACTCAGAGATTTACTCCGGGAGTTCGGCTGGAAGGAAGGTGATGTTGTTAGCCTGGGCTCAATTTCGCATTCAGCGAGAGAGATGGACGCGTTCGCTCAGCTTAACTTCACAACCTTTGGAGGTACGGAGGATCCACTTGACGATATGTATGGAGCATTGGGTGCAGCCACATTGAAGGTTGGCGTGGTCGGGCAAACCTTTACGAAGCAAGATCCCGAAACAGGGAAGATTCGAAACTACTTCAAAGTCGAATATGCCGGATTTTATATCCGGGACAACTACGACTTCAATGGCATTCAATTTCTGGGAATATGGACGGAAGATAAAGTCCTTACCAAAAACGAAATGTTCAGAGCAGCCATCCCGAGCGGACAATCGATTTACAAATGGGCAAACGATGAATTTGCCCTCGTGCAAAACTATAATTTCAGAGGCTACAGATCCAAAACCAGCATGGGTGGCGATTACGTCATCTACTCGGACATCCTCTGGAGGAAGCTCGACAGGACAATTGATCTGGACATACTGCCTTGATCTCCGCCTTGATAAAAACAGTTGCTGTAGCAGTCATTATTTTCGGAGTGTGGTCAGCTTCAGAGTGGTGGGAAAAAGGCCTCGCCTCTCCATTGGGAGAACCCATTATCAGTTCCGATGGATGCACTCGCGTACAAGCCTTCAAACCATTCTGGCTACTGCCTGACATGTTCCACGTTGAGTACCCTCCGAATGACGAGGGCAAAGCTCGGAGGTTTTCCTTTTGGGAAGTACCCGGTTTCTTTCGTCTGTATAACCATCAGAGCGGCGAACTCATTGGCGAAACGGTTATTTACGACCTTGAGTTTTCTGGAGGGCCATTGAGGTGGTACCGGTCGGGAGAGGTGTGGGTCGGGATGACCTATCTGGGAAAGAGAGTCGAAAACTGCTCTCCCACCATGCCTGAACACAAGTAAACAATTCATAACTCGTCAAAAAAACGACCTTCAAGCCGGCCATCCAGCCGGCTTGAAGGGATCCGTTCCTACTTCAACGGATACAACCCCTCATCAAACTGCTCCAACCGCGGAAACACCAACGGCAGATCATCCGACAGATGCTCCAGCCTCACCCGGTAATCCTCCAGAAACCCCTTGCGCGCCTCATCACTGATATACGGCACATGCCAGGCCACGAACGGCGCCAGCACCTCGAAGCCGACATACGCCAGCGTGCCGCGCAGGATCGGTCGCAGCATGTCCTCCAGCGGCCCATGGATGGCGCCGTCGCCGAACATGTGCTCGCGCCCGCCGAGGGTCACGGTGACCAGCGCCCGCTTGCCGGCCAGGCCACCCTGGTCGTAGAAGCGCTTGCCGCCATAACACACGCCAGACACCAGCACCCGGTCGATCCAGCCCTTGAGCATGGCCGGGGCGGAGAACCAGAAGATCGGGAAGTTGAGCACCAGCAGGTCGGCCCAGAGCAGCTTGTCCAGCTCCTGCTGGATGTCTGCGGCGATGGAGGCGTTCTTCACCCCCAGGCGCTGTTCCAGGGCGTACACCAGGTACTCCGGGTTCTCCCGCTGGGCGAAGTCGGCGGCGCTGGCCACCGGGTTCCAGCCCATGGCGTAGAGGTCGCTGACCTGCACTTCGTGCCCCTGGGCGGTGAAGGTTTCCTGCGCCTGGTCACGCAGGGCGGCGGTGAAGGATTGCGGCTCGGGATGAGCGTGGACGATCAGTACTTTCATGAAAGAATCCTTGGGTCAGACCTGCACGGCCTTGATTTCGACGAATTCGGCCAGCCCTTCCTCACCCCACTCGCGGCCGTTGCCGGACTGCTTGTAGCCGCCGAAGGGGGCACGGTAGTTGAAGCCGGCGCCATTGACGAAGCACTGCCCGGCGCGCAGTTGCCGCGCCAGTTGCAGCCCACGCTCGCGGCTGCCGGCCCAGACCGCGCTGGACAGGCCGAAGGGCGAGTCATTGGCCAATTCGATGGCCTGGGTTTCATCGCGGTAGGGGATCAGGCACAGCACCGGGCCGAAGATTTCCTCCTGGGCGATGCGCATGCGGTTGTCGACATCGGCGAACACCGTCGGCGCCACGTAGAAGCCGCGCTCCGGCAGTGGGCCGTCACCACATACCAGCCGCGCGCCCTCCCCCTGGCCGATGGCGATGTACTCGCGCACCGTGCGCCGCTGCGCCGCCGAGCACATCGGCCCGAGAAAGCTGGTCGGGTCCTGCGGGTCACCCATCTTCAGCGCCAGGGCTTCGGCGGCGGCCATTTCCACCGCCTCGGCATAGCGATCGGTTGGCAGCAGCATGCGGGTCAGCGCGGTGCAGGTCTGTCCGGAGTTGATCATCACGTCCTGCACACCGTGGCGCACGGCTGCGGCCAGGTCGGCGTCGGCAGCCACCAGCAGCGGCGACTTGCCGCCCAGCTCCAGGCACACCCGCTTGACCGTCGGCGCAGCGGCCTGGGCCACCCGCACACCGGCGCCAGTGGAGCCGGTGAACGACACCATATCCACCTGGGGATGCCGGGCCAGGGCCTCGCCGACCTTGGCACCCGGCCCGCTGACCAGGTTGAACACCCCCGGCGGCAGGCCGATGGCGTCGATCATCTCGGCCAGCAGGAAAGCATGCAGCGGGGTTTCCTGACTCGGCTTGACCACCACCGTGCAACCGGCGGCCAGGGCCGGGGCGAGCTTGCCGATCAACTGGTGCAACGGGTAGTTCCACGGATTGATAAAGGCGCAGACCCCGACCGCCTCACGATACACCAGCGAGTTGCCGACCTCGTGCACCCGGTCCATCAACCCGGCCAGCTCGACGTACTGCTCCAGCCCTTCGATCGGCCCGTCCACCTGCACGCTCTGGCACCATTGCACCGGCATTCCCAGTTCGGCGGTGATCACTGCGGCCATTTCCCCGGCCCGGCTTTTCAGTTGCTCCGCCAAGGCACGGATAAACCCGGCGCGCACGCTGGACGGCGTCCTCGACCACTCGACGAAGGCACGCCGCGCCGCCGCAACGGCACGCTCGACATCCTGCTCGTCACCCAAAGGCACCCGACCGATCACGCTTTCGCTGGCCGGGTCGATCACCTCGGCCATGCCCTGCCCGCTCGCTATCTCCCAGGCACCGTCGAGATACAACCGCGAATACTCACGCATGGGCCTTGTGCTCCATCAGTGCAGCCGCGCAACGGGCAATACGCCGGCAGGCCTCGTCGAGCAGATCGGCCTCCAGCACCAGGCCCAGGCGGATATGCCCGGCCGCGCTGGGCCCGAACGCCTCGCCGGCCAGCACCGACACGCCTTCGCTGTCGAGCAGGTGATTGGAAAAAGCCTGGGCGTCGAGACCGGTCTCGCGGATATCGACCATGACGAACATGCCTCCGGCGGGTTTCAGCGCCTTCAGCCCGGGACAGCCTTCGAGTCGTGCACAGACCCGGTCGCGGCGCTGGCGGTAAGTCTCGCGCATGGCCTCCAGCTCCGGCAGTTCGTGCTCCAGCGCAACCACCGCAGCGTCCTGGATGAAGTCCGGCAGGCCATAGAGCATGCACAGCGCCAGATTCTCCAGATGCCCGGCCAACTCCCGCGAACCGATCACCCAGCCGACCCGCCAGCCGGTCATGGCATGGGATTTCGACAGGCTGTTGATGGTGGCGGTGCGCTCGACCATGCCCGGCAGGCTGGCCGGGCTGACATGCTCGCCCTCATATAGCAGTTCGCTGTAGACCTCATCGGAGATCAGCCACAGGTCATGGGCGATGCACAGGTCGGCCAGCGCCTGCCAGGTGGTCCGCGACAGGCTGGCCCCCGACGGGTTGTGCGGGCTGTTCAGCGCCAGGGCGCGGGTTCGCGGGGTGATACGGGCCGCGACATCCCGGGGATCCACGCGGAAACCGTTTTCCGGCTTCACCGGCACGCTGACCACGGTAGCGCCACAGGCACCGAACACCGCTTCGTAAGTCACGTACATCGGTTCGGCGACTATCACCTCGTCGCCCGCCTCCAGCACGCACTGGGCCACGCAGAACAAGGCGCATTGGGCACCGGCCAGGACCCGGACCTGCTGCGCATCCACCGCCTGGCCGCTGCGCCGCTGGTGATGCCGGGCGATGGCCTGGCGCAGGGCATGCTTGCCGCTGACGGCGACGTAATGGGTATGGCCAGCATGCAGGCTGGCGACCGCCGCCTCGACGATGGGCCGCGGCGTGTCGAAATCCGGATCGCCTACCGACAGCAGCAGAATGTCGCGGCCCTGGGCTTGCAGGGCCAGGGCCCGGTCGTGAATCTCCCAGGCGGCGGCACCCTCGCCGGCGATACGTTGGGTCAGGCTGGAAAAACGCATGTCGTTCACTCCTTGTCAGTGCGCACAGGCGTGCTTGAGTTCGATCAGGGTCACGCCGTTGCGGGCGAAGCCTGCACGCAGTTCCCGTTGCAGTGCGTCCAGGCTGGACGGCTGCGCCACGTTGCAACCGAAAGCGCGACCGAGGCCGATGAAGTCCGGGTTGCGCGGCAGTACGCCGATCGGTTCGATGTCCAGGCCAAGCATGTCGTCGCGGATCTGGCCAAGTGCGTCGTTGTTCCACAGCAGTACCACCAGCGGGCGGTCCAGCTCTTCCACGGCGGTAGCCAGTTCCTGGGCGGTGTAGAGAAAGCCGCCATCGCCCACCAGCACCAGACCGGGCCGCCCATTGCCACCGAACATCGCGCCGATACCCGCCGGCAGGCCATAACCCAGGGTTCCGTAGCCGGTCGGGTGCAGCCAGCTGCGTGGCGCGCGACTGGCGAAGGCGTAGTTACCGGTATAGGCCAGTTGGGTCATGTCGGTGCTGACAAAGGCGTCGACCGGCAGCTCGGCGGCGATACGGTCGAGAATCGCCTGGTGCAGGGCTTGCAGCGGTCCGTGGCTTTCGCGGATGGACTGACGCAGGCCGGTCACCGCCTCGATGGCCGACGTAGCGTCGCGCGACGTATCCGGCAGGTGCTCAAGGATCCCCGCCAGGGTCTGCCGGGCATCGCCGTGCAGGGCCAGGGCACAGGGATAGAAGTCGTTGAACTTGCGCGGGTCGATATCCACCCGCAGCAGCTCGCCGCCCAAGGGCAGGCGCTCGCGCCAGAAGTCGGTATCGGCCATTTCGCTGCCCACTGCCAGCACCACATCGGCCTCGGCGATCAGCGCCCAGCCAGGCTCCACGCACAGGCTGGCACCGGCATTCAACGGTGACTGCGGTGGCAGCAGGCCTTTGCCGGCAACACTGGTGAAGACCGGTGCGGCCAGGCGACGGCTCAATTGCTCCAGCTCTGCCGAGGCAGCGATAGCCCCGCCACCGGCGATGATCATCGGCCGCTTCGCCGCAGCCAGGCGCGCAGCAGCGGCGTCCAGCAGTTCACGCGCTGGCACGCCACGTCCCGGACGGCGCACCACCTCACCGCTCCAGTCACGCGTCACCGGCGCCGCCAGTACGTCCAGCGGCACGGAGATATGCACCGGCCGCGGTCGTTCGCTGTCGAACACCGCCCAGGCCCGGGCGATCAGTTGCGGCAGGTCCTCGGCACTCAGGGCCACGGCGGAAAACGCAGTGATCGGCGCGGTCATGGCGCGCTGGTCCTGGGTTTCGTGCAGGCAGCCCCAGCCTTTGCCGAGGCTGGCGGTGTGGTTGACGCTGGAAATCACCAGCAGCGGCACCGAGTCGGCGTAGGCCTGGCCGATGGCGGTGGCGGCATTGGTCACGCCGGGGCCGGTGATGACGAAGCACACCCCCGGCTTGCCGCTGACCCGGGCGTAGCCGTCGGCCATGAAGCCGGCGCCTTGTTCGTGGCGGGTCAGTACATGGCGGATGCCACTGCCGGGCAGGCCGCGATACAGCTCCAGGGTATGCACGCCGGGGATGCCGAAGACCGTATCGACGCCGTAGTTGGCCAGCAGGCGAACCAGGGCCTGTCCGCCGGTCAGGGGACGTTCATGCATGGTGATCTCCTTGTTCCTGGCCGAGGCGGATCAGCGCGTCGACCGCAGTGGTGCCCTTGGCGCCCACCATCAATGGGTTTACATCCAGCTCCAGCAGGCACCCGGCGTTTTCGCAGGCGTAGTCGGCGACGGCGCGGATCGCGGCGACCAGCGCGTCCAGATCCGCCTGCGGACGCCCGCGAAAGCCCTGCAGCAGCGCGGCGCTGCGCAAGCCAAGCACGGCCTCGCGGATCGCCCCGTCAGTGGTCGGCAGCAACAGGCTGACGCTGTCCTTGAGCAGTTCCACCAGCACCCCGCCGGCACCGATCACCAGGGCCAGGGCGAAGTCGTTCTCGCGCTTGATGCCGACGATCAGCTCGGCCAGCGGCGCTTCGGCCATGGGTTCGAGCAGGACCTGGTCGAATGCCACATCCGGGGCATGGGCCGCGATGCGTTGACGCATGCTGGCAACGGCGGACGTCACGGCATGGGCGTCCTTGAGGTTCAGGGCGACGGCCCCGGCTTCGGTCTTGTGCGGCAGTTGCGCACTGACCGCCTTGAGCACCAGTGGGTAACCGACCTCGGCGGCCTGTTGCGCCGCCTGGTCCGGAGTAGAGAGCGCGCCAGCCGGGATTGGCAGGCCGAAGGCACGCAGTGCCTGCTTGGAATGCCATTCATCCAGCACTTGCGTTGCGCCGTGCAGGGCTTGCGGGCACAGCGGCACCAGGGCCGACTCGCCCAGAGCCAGCAAGCGCTGGCGATTGCCCTGCCAGGCGACGATCCTGCCCCAGGCTGCCAGGCCCTCCTCCACGCCCTGCAAGGCGGCGATGCCCTGGGCGTGCAGGCGCTCGCGGGCATGGGCCGGGAGCAGTTCCGGCAGCGCCGAGGTGACGAAGCCGCGCTTGCCATGGCGCTGCAAGGCCGCGCAGAACAGCTCCAGCAACAGGTCGCATTCCTTGCGCTCGCCGGTGAATTCGGCGGGATAGTCGAGCACCAGCATGGCGGCGTCGGCGTCGCTGGTCAGGGCGGCATCGAGCATGGTCCGCAGCGCATCGGCATCACCCCAGATCGCCGTGGTGAAATCCAGCGGATTGACCAGGTTGGCGTAGTCCGGCAGCACAGCGCCGAGTTGCGCCACCTGCCCCGCCGTCAGCTTGGGCAGGCTTAGTTGATTGCGCTCGGCATAGTCGGCGATCAGCCCGGCATCGCCCCCGGAGCAGGCCAGCGCCACCAGTCGCCCACTCGACGGCAGTTGCCCGCAGGCGGCGGCCTTGAGGGTTTCAATAAAACTCACCGGGCCGCTGGTGCGGATCACCCCGAGGCGGCGGAACAGGCTGTCGTAGAGTGCATCGGAGCCGGACAGCGAGCTGGTATGACTCAAGGCCAGCTCGGCACCGATCTGCGACACGCCGGTCTTCAGCGCCACGATCGGGATGCCCTTTTCCAGGGCCTTGTGCGCCGCGCGGGCAAAGCCCGGTACGTTCTTCAGGCCTTCCAGGTGCAGGCCGATGGCGGTCACCCGTGGATCGTCGAGCAGCACGTCCATCAGCTCGGCCACGCCCAGTTGCGCCTGGTTGCCCACCGAAGCCATGTAGGCCACCGGCAGCGAGCGGTCGCTCATCGACAGGTTGTAGGCGAAGTTGCCGCTCTGGGTCAGCACTGCCACGCCCCGCTCCACCTGGCGCCCGCCATGGGCCACCGGCCACAGCGCGGCGCCGTGCAGGTAATCGAGCAGGCCGTAGCAGTTGGGTCCGAGCAGGGCCATGTGGCCGGCGGCATCTAGCAATTGCCGTTGCAGTTGCTGGCCTTCCTCGCCGGTCTCGGCGAAGCCCGAGGCGTAGCAGATCACCCCGCCAGCGCCCCGCGCCGCCAGTTCGGCGACGCTGAGCAGGGTCAGCTCGCGGTTGGTGGCGATGAACACCGCATCCGGTGCGCATGGCAGGTCCGCCACGCTGGCCACGCACGGCACACCATCGATGCTCTCGTGCTGCGGATTGACCAGCCACATCTCACCGGCAAAACCGCCCTCGGCACAACGGCGCAGGGCCCGGGCCATGCTGCGCCCGCCGATGAAGGCCAGGTGCCGGGGCGCCAGCAGACGCTTGAGGTTGTCACGAATGGATTGCGACATGGGACGTCTCCTGGCCGCTCAGCGCAGCAATGGCCGCAGCAGCTCGCGGGAAATGATATGGCGCTGGATTTCCGAGGTGCCTTCCCAGATCCGCTCGATCCGCGCATTGCGCCAGATGCGTTCCACCGGTCCCTCGTCCATCAGGCCCATGCCGCCGAAGATCTGCACCGCCTCGTCGGCCACCTTGCCCAGCACTTCGCTGGCGAACAGCTTGGCCATGCCGGCCTCGCCGTCGCTCATGCTGCCCTGGTCCATCTTCCAGGCGGTGTGCAGGGTCAGCAGTTCGGCAGCGCGGATCTGCGTGGCCATGTCGGCCAGCTTGAACGACACCCCCTGGTAGCTGCCGATGGCCTGGCCGAACTGCTTGCGGTCCGCCGCCCATTGCAGCGACAGGTCCATGGCGCGCTGGGCCTGGCCGACACAGTTGGCGGCGACCATCACCCGCCCGGCGGTGAGCCAGGCGTTGGCCACTTCCCAGCCCTTGTCCACTTCGCCGAGGACCTTGCTCGCCGGCACGCGGCAGTCGTCGAAGAACAGCTCGTAGGTGTGGTAGCCACGGTTGCTCACGCATTTCGGCCCACGGCGCACGGTCATGCCCGGGGTACCGCGGTCGACCAGGAAGGCGGTCACCGCATTGCGCTTGCGCCCGTTGTGCTCGTAGCTGTCGGTGACGGCGAAGACGATGGCGAAGTCGGCATGCCCGGCATGGCTGATGAAGTGCTTGCTGCCATTGATGACGAAGTCGTCGCCCTCGCGCACCGCGCGGGTCTTGATCGCGTTGGCATCGGAGCCGGCGCCCGGCTCGGTGAGGGCGAAGCAGTCGGTCTTCTCGCCCTGCACGCAGGGAATCAGGTAGTCGTCGATCTGCTGGCCCTTGCAGGCCATAAGAATCTTCGACGGCCGCGCGACGAACACATGCAGCGCCCAGGAAACCTTGGACAGCTCGCGCTCGACCAGGGCCTGGGACAGGTAATCGAGGCCGCCACCACCGACTTCCTCGGGCATGTTGAAGGCGTAGAAACCGGCAGCGATGGCCTTGCCACGGATCTGCGCGGCCAGCTCCGGCGACACTGCATCGGCGCGGTCCACTTCTTCCTCATGGGGCAACAGTTCGCGGGTGACGAAGGTACGCACAGCATCGACCAACATTTCTTGTTCTTGGGTCAGTTGGAAATTCATTGCGAAACGTCCTTAAGAAATTACTGCAACTTGTTCATTTACCTACAAATACAGGCGCACGACGCTCAACCGAGGCACGCAGTGCTTCGGCGCCATCCTCGCTGCGCCCGCAGAGCAATCCGGCAGCCAGTTCCTCGCGCAGTTGCTCGGCCAGGGTGCGCTGGGCGCCGTCGCGGATCAGGCGCTTGGTCTGGGCGTAGGCGAAGGTCGGGCCCTGGGCCAGACGCGTGGCCAGGTCGGCCACGGTGCTGGCCAGTTGTTCATCGGCCACCACTTCGCTGACCAGGCCGGCAGCCAGGGCGCACTCGGCCCCCCAGAGTTCGTCGAGGAACAACAGGCGCTTGGCCTGCTCGGCGCCGATCAGCCGCGGCAGATGCCAACTGGCACCGGCGTCGGGGCTGTAGGCCATGGTCGTGTAGCCGGCCTTGAAACGCGCCGAGGCAGCGGCCACACGCAGGTCGCAGCACAGCGCCAGGTCCATGCCGCCGCCTACCGCCGTGCCGTTGACGGCGGCGATGGTCGGCTTGTCGAGGCTGTGCAGGCGTTGCATCAGGGCGTGGGCGTTCTCGGTCCAGCCGTAGCTCTCCAGCACGCCACGGGCCTCGGCATCCGCCCACTCGGCGAGGTCGGCGCCGGCACAGAAACTGCGGCCGCTGCCGGTCAGCACCACCACGCGCACGGCAGGATCGCTGTTGAAAGCGTCGAGCAAGGCATGCAGTTGCTTGAGGGTGGGGATATCCAGGGCATTGCGCTGCTCGGGACGGTTGAGGGTGATGTGCGCGATACCGGCTTCGACGTGGCTCGACAGGCTGGTCATGGAAGGCCTCGGTTTTTGTTGGGGTTGGGTGAGGTATGGAGGAGATGCTAAACGAGCGTTCAACAAGACGGCAATCGGGCTGAATTACTGATGTAACAGGTGAAATAAGTCACCTATTTATCTGTTTTTATTAGGTTTTTATTTGAGTTAAAGGAATTTCTGAAGTGTGACTGTTACAACTTTGCACAACTCGGAAGGGAGGTTGCTTTTAATGGCCTCATCGCCGGCAACGCCGGCTCCCACAGGAACCGCGTGCGCCGCTGAACCTGTGGGAGCCGGCGTTGCCGGCGATGAGGCCATTGAAGGCAATGAAGATCAGACCCCCGGCGCACTAGGCAGGAACGCTCCCTGCCGCTTGCGATTCACCAGGAAGTAGGTGGCATAGCACACCGCGATAAAGCCGAAGCCCCAGTACAGCGAAGGCCGCTGGGTTTCATCCAGCGCCAGGAACACGAACAGCGAACTGCACAGGGTGATGCACAGCAGCGGCACCAACGGATACAGCGGCGCGCGGTACTTGAGGTCTTCCAGCTTGCCGCCTTCACGCAGGAACGCCTTGCGGAAACGGTACTGGGCCAGGGCGATGACGATCCAGGTGACGGTACCGGACATGCCGCTCACCGCCATCAGCACCATGAACAGGGTGTCGGCGGCAACGAAACTGGTCATCAGCGAGATCAGCGCAAAGCACAGGGTGATGCACAGCGCCCGCAGCGGCACGCCGCGACTGCTCAGGGTCGACAGCCCGCGCGGCGCCATGCCGCTCTTGGACATGGCCCAGAGGATCCGCGTCGAGGCGTACAGCCCGGAGTTACCCACCGAGAGAATCGCCGTGAGGATCACGAAGTTCATCAGGTCGGCGGCGAAGGGAATGCCGACCATGTCGAACACCTGCACGAACGGGCTTTCCATCAACCCGGCCTGCTGCCAGGGGACGATCGCCGAGAGCACCAGGATCGCCAGCACGTAGAAGATCAACACGCGGAACACCACGTTGCGCACGGCGCGGGGAATGCTTTTCTCCGGCTGGTCGGTCTCACCGGCCGCCACCCCCATGATTTCGCAGCCCTGGAAGGCGTAGACCACGGTCATCATCACCGCGAACACCGCCGACAGGCCATTGGGGAACAGCGAGTCGCCGATCAGGTTGTCCAGCCCCGGCGCCGGCGCACCGCTGGACAGCGGGATACCGCCGAACATCACCAGCAGGCCGACCACGATAAAGCCAAGGATGGCCGCCACCTTGATCCCCGAGAACCAGTACTCCGCCTCGCCGAAGGCCCGGGTGGCCAGGGCGTTGAGGCCGAACAGGACCACCACGAACAGCGCCGACCAGTACCAGATCGGCACCTCGGGGAACCAGCGGGTCATCAGCATGCCGGCGGCGGTGAACTCCAGGCCGACGGTGGTGGCCCAGCTCATCCAGTACACCCAGCCGATCATGAAGCCGGTGGCCGGTCCGATATAGCGCGTGGCGTGGGCCTGGAACGAGCCCGACACCGGCATCTGCACCGACAGCTCGCCGAGGCAGACCATCACCAGGTACATCAGCAGGCCGGCCACCAGGTAGGCCAGTACCGCGCCCATCGGTCCGCCCTGGTTGATGGTCACCCCCGAGCCCATGAACAGCCCGGTGCCGATCACCCCGCCGAGGGACAGCATGAAGATATGCCGGCTCTTCAGCGCGCGGGTCAGGTGGATGCCCTTGCGTTCGGTGGTTTCAGTCATTGCGGCCACCTCGCGGCGAGGTGGCTGGGACGTTCGAATCAGCTTTACGGCCTTTCATTATTGTTATCTCCAATAAGCCTGACGGACCGCGCCTTGCACGGTTGCCGTCGATTATTGGAAAGGGATGTAAGGCGCCGTTGTCGGCCAGGATCGAAGATGTAAAAAGTCGTAAGTTTTTTGTACGTCAGCCCTGGATCAGCTGTTCCAGGGTGGCGCGGGCCTGTTCCAGTTGCTGCTGCAGGGGCTCGCCCAGTGCGCTCAGGGCCTCGCTGTCGTGGGCGCGGGCAGCGCTTTCCAGTTCGCCCAACACTGCGGCCAGCCCACGGAAGCCCAAGGAGTCGCTGCTGCCCGCCAGACGGTGGGCCTGATGGGCGACTTCCGCACAATCACCGGCCTGCAGGGCTTCGCTCAGGGCCGGATAGAACTGCTCCAGCGACTGACGCAACACGCCGAGCAGGCCCTGGACCTTTTGCTCGCCCAGCAAGGCGCGATGGGTGTGCAACAGCGACCAGTCCATCTGCGCGGTCGACTGCTCCCCCGGCTGTTCTGCCGCACAGGTCAGGGCCTTGCGCAGCGCTTCCAGGCGGATCGGCTTGGCCAGTACGCCTTGCATGCCGGCCTCCAGGTAGCCCGACACCTGCGCCGGCTGCACCCCGGCGGTCAGGGCCAGGATGCGCACCTCGCGATTCGGCCCCGACGTGGCGCGAATCCGCCGGCACAGGTCGACCCCGCTCATGCCCGGCAGGTGCACGTCCAGCAGGATCAGATCGAATCGCTGCTGCGCGCAGACCGCCAGGGCCTGTCCGGCCTCTTCGGCAAAGCTGACCCGGTGGCCGTCGCGCTCCAGCAGCCCGGCGGCGACCTCGCGGTTCAGGGCCATGTCCTCCACCACCAGGATCTCAAGACGCTCAATTGGCAACGCTGCGGCCACGCTGGCGACGTCGCTGCCCGTGAGCACATCCAGTTCGAACCAGAAGCAACTACCCTGCCCCTCGACGCTGTCCACGCCGATCCGCCCGCCCAGCCGCTGGACCAGGTGCCGGCAGATGGCGAGGCCCAGCCCGGTGCCGCCATAGCGCCGCGCCACCGCCTCGCTGGCCTGGGTGAAGCGCTCGAAGATCCGTGCCTGCACCTCGGGGGCGATGCCGATGCCGTCGTCGCTGACCGTCACCCGCAGGCGCTGTGCGCCGGGCAGATCGTCGAGCACCTGCAACTCCAGGGTCACCTCGCCGCCTTCGGTGAACTTGATCGCATTGGCCAGCAGGTTGCTCAGCACCTGGCGCAGGTACTGTTCGGCGCCGCGCTGGCGTTCGGCCAGGCGCGGATCCAGATGCAGCACCAGTTGATCGTGATTGGCCGCAGCCTTGGGCTCCAGCAGGGTCATCACTTCCCGGCACAACTGGCGCAGGGAGAAGTCCACCTGCTCCGGGTGGCTTTCGCCCTCTTCCAGGCGGGCGAAATAGAGCACCTCGTCAAGAATCGCCAGCAGCCCCTCGCCCGCCTTGTGCAGGGCCTGCAGACGCTGCCGGTCACGGCCCTCGGACAACGCACCGCGCAGCAGTTCGGCCATGCCGAGGATGCCGTTGAGCGGCGTGCGCAGTTCATGGCTCATGGTCGCCAGAAAACGCGACTTGGCCAGGTTGGCCGCTTCGGCATCGTCCTTGGCCCGGGCCAGGCTGGCGGTGCGCCGCTCGACCATGGCCTGGAGTTCGTCGCGCTTGTCCTGCAGGTCCAGGCGGTCGCGCTCGCGGCGCTCGATATCACTGAGGATGGCCCGGCGCATGTCGTCGAGGGCATGGGCCACGGTATCGATTTCGTCGTTGCTGGAGCGGCGATCAAGGCGCAGCGGCTCCTGCCAGCGTCCGGCCCCGACCCGCCGGGCGAATTCGGCCATGACCTGCAGGTGGCGGGTCACCAAGCGATAGAACAGCCCCGACAACACCACGGCCAGCCCGCAGAGAAACACCCCCATCCACAGCAGGCTGGTCAGCCCGGTAGCGAACAGCCGGCGATGCACGGCGCCCAGGTCGATGCTGACTTCCAGCTCGCCCAGGTGCCGCAGCGGCCCTGACGGTGGCTGGTAGTCGAGGGCGAAGCGTTCGATACGCAGCGGCCCCCGGGGCTCGGCGTCGCCGCGCAGCAGGTTGAAATCGGCGCTGCTCAAACGCACCCGGGCCACGTCGGAGAAGTCCACCAGGCCGCGCAACTGGGTGTTCAACTGCGCCTCGTCGAGGTCCCACAGGCTGCGCTCCAGGCTGGCCAGGTAGCCGACCCGGATCAGTGCCATACGCGAGTCGATATCGCGCATTTCCCGGCGGTATTCGAAATACAACTGCAACGAACTGGCCAGCACCGTGAAGCACAGGCTGAACAGCAGGATGTACAGCAGCAGCCGACGCAGCAGGCCGTCAGCACGCCAGCGGATCATGGCGCGTCCCCCGGCAGGCGCATCATGTCGCGGTAGGTCACTTCGCTCTGCTCCAGCCAGCGCTGGATGTCCCCGGCAGCAGCCATGGCTTCGAGTTCGCGGTCGATATCGGCCATGCGCGCACTCAACGGCGAGCGCCGCGACACCGCGACGCGCAGGTAATCCACGCTGAGGGCCTGGGGCAGCGCAACGATATCCGCGGCCCCCGGCAGGCTCTCGACAAACAGCTCGCCGGTGCGGCGCTCCTGGACCACGAAGTCGATCCGCCCGCGAATCAGCTTGCCGAAGTTCTGCCGGCTGGATGATACCCATTCGATGTTCTGGTGGCGGGCGACGAAGCGGTCGAAGGCCTGGCCGTAGCTCTCGCCGAACAACAGGCCGCCGCGGTAATTGGCCAGGTCGTCGAGGCGCTCGAAGCGCAGCGGGCGCTGGCGATTGACGAACACCGCCACCTCCTCGCGCATGACCGGCGCGCGGGAAAAGCGCATGCCGATATCCCGCTGGTCGCTGTCATAGGCCAGCACCACGTCCACCCGTCCCTCGGCGGCATCCAGCAGGCAGCGCTTCCAGTTGCCCAGCACGACGATCTCCACCTCGTAGCCCAGGCGGCGGAACAGCTCGCGCACCACGGTCGGCGCCACCCCGCGCACCTGGCGGCCGTCGCTCCAGGACACCGGCGGGTACACCGGGTAATCGCAATAGCGCACCGGCTCCGCGGCCTGAACGGCCGGGCCGCACAGCAGCAGGAACACGGCCAGCCAGCGGCAGCACATGGCGCTCAGGCCGCCACGCTGGCGGTGAACAGGTAGCCGGTGCCATGGATGGTGATGATCAGCTGCGGCTCGGCCGGGTCGTCGTGAAGCTTGCGTCGCAGGCGACCGACCAAAACGTCGATAGAGCGGTCGTTGGGCAGCCATTCGCGGTTGCGGATCTGATCCATCAACTGGTCGCGGGTCAGGGTGTGGCCGCTGTTGCGCAGGAACACGCTGAGCAACTGGAACTCGCCATGGGTCAGCAGGGTTTCGCCGCCCTGGGGGTCGATCAGACGACGGCGGTCGCTGTCCAGGGCCCAGTCGGCGAACTGCTTGAGGGTGTGCTGGCTGGTCGCCGCAGGCTGGACCGCCTGGGCACAGCGCACCCGGCGTACCAGGTTCTTGGCGCGGGAGACCAGTTCGCGGGGATTGAGGGGCTTGATCACATAGTCGTCGGCGCCGCATTCGAGGCCGACGATGCGGTCGATGTCGTCATTGCGTCCGGTGATCAGGATGATCCCGACCTCGGAGCGCACCCGCAGTTCGCGGGTCAGGGTCAGGCCATCCTTGCCCGGCAGGCGGATGTCCAGCAGCACCAGGTCGACCGCCTGGCGGGCGAGAAAGGCCTCGGCACCTTCGGCGGTATCGGCACAGTGGACGTCATAGCCTTCCTGGGACAGGTAGGCGTGCAGCAGGTCGCGAATCAGCGGATCGTCGTCGACGATCAGTACCCGAGGCGTCATTGCGCTGGTCTCTTGTTATGTCTGTAGGACTTTTCACACGCGAACGCAGCGTACCCGCTGTTGAACAGACGATCAACTAGCTTTCCGGCAAGGTGAATCGTCGCCGTCCTCCGGCTTGCAGGCCGT
The DNA here is from genome assembly GCF_057808595.1 of Pseudomonas sp. FG98. Lineage (NCBI taxonomy): Bacteria > Pseudomonadati > Pseudomonadota > Gammaproteobacteria > Pseudomonadales > Pseudomonadaceae > Pseudomonas > Pseudomonas sp. FG98. The sequence continues at coordinate 30,818 of NZ_JBMDIJ010000070.1, forward strand.
CGACCCAGGCTTCGCAGATCTGCACGCCCTGTTCCGGGGTGAAGGTCCCGGGGTTGAGTCCGGACTCCAGCCACAAGCCATCGAGCAAGGCGCTCAGGCTGATGGCCGCGAGATCGGCGTCGAAGCGCTCCCAGCCCTCCTCCCTGGCCAGTTCACCGAGGGCGCGGCCGAGGGTATTGCGGTACTCGCCGTAGGAATGGTCGTGCACCTGGTTGATCGCTTCGGCGGTCTTCACCGCGCCCCAGAACGCCAGCCAGGCGTCGAGCAGTTGCGGATCGAGCAGCTCTTCGCAGAAGGACGCGCGGAAGAACGCCGACAGGCGCTCCCGGGCGTTTGGCGCCGCCCGGTCCATGGCTTCACGGAGCAGACCCATGACCCGCCCGGTCACCGCCAGATAGGCCTCGGCCACCAGTTCGTCCTTGCCCGAATAGTGATGGCTGATCAGTCCCACCGAGACCCCCGCCTCGGCGGAAATCTTGCGGATCGACGCGCCCTGGAAGCCATGGCGCTTGAGGCAGGCCAGGGTCGCCTCCACCAGATTGGCCTTGCGTGCCTCGGGGAGCATTCGTTGGTAGCGGGCTTCCTGGTTCATCGACACTCTCGTTTTGTTGTTCTGTTGGACTGAACGACTGTACAGCAAGGCGAACCCCGTGATAAACCTCGCCGGGCCAATGCCCCCGACAATCACAAAAAGCGGCTGCCATGACTGACCTGATTCTGCAAAGCCTCGACCAGGGCCTGCTGACCCTGACCTTCAACCGTCCCGACAAGCTCAATGCCCTGAATGCCGCCATGTATAGCCAGCTTGGCGAGTTGCTGACGGCCGCCGACAGCGACCCGCGGATCGAGGTGATCCTGATTACCGGTGGCGTAAACTTCTTCAGCGCAGGCAATGACTTGCATGATTTTCTTGATAACCCACCTGAAGATGGCGAGCACCCGGTTTTTCGCCTGATGCGGGTGGTGCTCGGGCTGGCCAAGCCGCTGATCGCGGCGGTCAATGGGCCGGCCATCGGTATCGGCACAACGCTGCTGCTGCATTGCGACCAGGTGGTGGTGTCCCGGGGCGCGAAGTTGCGCATGCCGTTCGCGCCGTTGGGGCTATGTCCGGAGTTCGGCTCCAGCCTGCTGTTGCCGCGCCTGCTCGGGCACCAGCGGGCGGCGCGCCTGTTGCTGGCCAACGAGCTGCTGAATGGCGAACAGGCGGTCGACTGGGGGCTTGCCAGCGAAGTGCATGATGACGGCGAAGCCTGCCTGCAAGCCGCCCAGGCGCTGGCCAGGCGCTTGCAGCGGATGCCGCAGGAGGCGTTGCGGATCAGCAAGCAACTGCTCAAGGCCGGGGATCGCGAAGAACTGGCAGCGGTGATCGAGCGGGAGAGCCTGCTCTTTATCGAGCGGCTGCGCACAACCGAGGCACGGGCGGCGTTGCAGGCGCTGGTTCAGCGCTGACTGTTCCGGCCTCATCGCCGGCAACGCCGGCTCCCACAAGGTCCGCATACACCGCAGAACCCTGTGGGAGCTGGCTTGCCAGCGATGAGCATGGGTATCTACACATCTTTGGC